>CAYQGF010000532.1:0-2522 GCA_964416885.1 uncultured Iamiaceae bacterium | reverse complement strand
GAACGAGTAGAGGGCGATCTCGCCGATCAGGAACGACCAGTGGTCGGGGAAGACCTTGCCGAGCGCGGTGCGGGCGAACTTGGCCGAGCCCAGCCGGCCGTCGAGCCAGCGGGCGACCCGCCGGGTCACGAGTCGGTCCCGGGCCATCAGCGGTCCCGACCCTCGAACTTTGAGCGGAAAAGACTGCCCAGCGGTCTTTTCCACTCAAAGTTCGCCGGATGGGCCGGCGCCGGACGGGGCGCGGTCATCGGTCGCGGTCCCAGAAGCCGGCGCCGGTCGGGCCGCTGAAGTCGCCCTCCGCCACCACGAAGCCCTGGTCGTCGATCGAGATCGGGAGCTGGGGCAGCGAGCGGGTGGCCGGTCCGAACACCGGGCGGGCGCCGTCGAGCACGTCGAAGGTCGACTGGTGGCACGGGCAGAGCAGCAGGTGCTCGTCGGCCTGGTAGAGCCCGACCGGGCAGCCCACGTGGGTGCAGAGCTTCGAGTAGGCGACCAGCCCGTCGGCGCCCCAGTCCTCTCGGCCGGGCCGGGGCGTCACATCTTCGTCGGGCCGGATCAGCAGGGTCGGGGCGTCGGCCTGTTCGGCCGGGCGCAGGTCGGCCCGGTCCTCGCCGGCGCCGGGCATCAGCTCGGGGAAGACCGTGAGCACGGCGTTGACGTTGACGTCGCGGGCCCGCACCCGCTGGTTGTCGGCGGTGACGACGTAGACGCCGCGGCGGAACGGCGTCTCCTTGAGGCCCTGGCCCGGGCGGGGGCCGAGCGAGCGGAGCGGGAACAGCAGGGCGGCGCCGAGGGCGACCAGGGCGGCACCGGCACTGCGGACCAGCAGCTTGCGGCGGGTGAGGATCACCTCGCCCTGCTCGAACTCGTCCCGGAAGGCCGCCACCTCCTCCTCGGTGGAGGCGATGGGGTGCCGGGCCTCGACCACCGGCTGGTGGGGCATGAACCGGGCCGACCACAGGACGAACCCGAGCCCGAGCCCGCCGAGGGCGATGGCGAGGAACAGCCCCTCGAGCTGCGGCTGCCCGCCCCGCCAGTAGGTGACGGCCAGCCCGATCGCCGCCGCGGTGCTGACCAGGAACCCGCTGGCCACCGCGACCTCCGCCCGTCGGGCCGCCGCGGCCCGCTCCTCGGCGGTCGGGCCGTCGTCGGTTGCGCCGTCGTCGGTCGCTTCGCACCCCAGGCATCCCCGCTCGTCGGGGCTGGTCGGCTCGTCGGTCACGGGTCGCCGTCTCCTGCGTCGGTCTCGGTGTCGGGGACGACCGCGGCCGGCTCGGTCGAGACCTGTTCGGGCCGCTCGGCGGGGGCTTCGCCCGGGGGGATGGGGTCGACGACGGGCATCGCGGACCTCCGCTTCCCCATCCAGAAGGCGCCGACCAAGAGGGCACCGAGCCCGCCGACCCAGATCATGAACCCTTCGGGGATCGGCCCCAGCCGGCCCAGCGCCAGGCCACCCCGGTCCTCGGGCTCCTCCAGGTACTCGACGTAGCGAGCGATGCTGTCGACGTCGTCGACACCGAGGAGGTCGGGGCCGAACTGCGGCATCGGCCCCGGCCCGGACCGGATCGCCGCGCCGACCTGGGTGGGCGTGGCGGCCGCGAGCGGAGGTGCGGCCCGGCCGTAGCTGAGGGCGCCGCCGGAGCCGGTGGCGGAGTGGCAGGCCTGGCAGTTCTCCCGGTAGAGGACACCGCCCTCGGCCAGGTCGCCGCGGGTCGTGTCGACACCGGGGAGCGCCGGCCCGTCGCCGAGCGAGGCCACGTAGGCGACGAGGGCGTCGATCTCGTCGGCGTCGTAGGCCGGGGTCTTGCGGGTGGGGAGGTCGGTGGGGTCGTTGAGGGGCATCCGCCCGGTGGAGAGCTGGTAGTAGGCGCCGGCCTCGCCGGCCGTCTCCAGCGATGGGCCCCGGACCTGGCCGTTCGGGGCGTCGAGGCCGCCACCGTCGACGCCGTGGCAGGACACGCACGACAGCTCGTAGAGCGCCCGGCCCCGGACCAGCAGCTCCGGGTCGGCGTGGGTGGCGTTGGCATCGGTGGTGTCGGCCTGGGTGGCCGGCGCGGTGGCGGCCACCAGCCCGGCGGTGGCCGCGAGGCACGCGACGACGGTGGCCAGCCGCCGCACCTCAGCTCCGTCCGACCGAGGGCCCGGTTCGCCCGCTCATGCGATCAGGTAGACGGTGGTGAACAGGGCGAGCCAGACGACGTCGACGAAGTGCCAGTAGTAGCCGCACACCGCGACCGGCGGGCCGGGCGGGGCCGCGCTCTTGCCGGCGACGAGGGCGATGGTGGCGATCATGAAGCCCACGCCACCGAGCACGTGGAGGCCGTGGAACCCGGTGAGCAGGTAGAACGCCGAGCCGTAGGCGTGGCTGGAGATCGAGAAGTCGAGCTCGGCGTACTCGGCGACCTGGTTGGCCAGGAACAGCAGGCCGAGCCCGGCGGTGACGGCGAGCCATCGGACCAGACCTCGGCGGTCGCCCCGCTCGGCGGCCCCGACGGCCAGGTGCATGGTGCCGCTCGACGCCA
>CAYQGF010000531.1:0-2527 GCA_964416885.1 uncultured Iamiaceae bacterium | reverse complement strand
CCCGGGGGCGACCAGTCGAGCCGCCCGTCGCGCCTCCGGTTGCGGACCAGCAGGATCCGCCCGCCGTCGACCACCAGCCCACCGCCCACCTGCCACCGCCGGGGCTCGGGCGCCTCCGGGGGCCGGCCCGGGTCGGGGGCGGCCACCGCCTCAGCCGCCGAGGGCGGACCGGTCGAAGGCCAGCCCGCCGTCGAGGCCGTCCCACCACGCCCGCTCGTCGCCGAAGGGGTCGTCGACGACCTCGGTGCCGTCGGCGGCGAGCCACAGGGTCGAGCGGCGGCCGACGTCGTAGGCGGGCCACGACGGGCCGGCGCCGGAGGCGAAGGCGGCCCACTCGTCGCCCATCCGGCGGGCCAGGTCGCGCCGGGCCTCTCCGATCGGGCCGACCAGCAGCTCGGTGCCGGGAGCGTCGAGGTTGTCCCAGCTGTAGGGCAGGTCGAGGGCGTGGCACGACCCCAGGGCACCGCCGAAGGCGTCGCTGCCCTCGGCGAACAGGTACATCCACGCCTGTCCGCCCCGGGCGGTGACGGCCTCGGCCAGGCGGATGGCGGGGATGCGGAACACCAGGTCGGTCAGCAGGGCGAGCCAGCGATCGGGCGCGGCGAAGCCGGCGGTGCGGGGGGCGTAGGCCGTCGCGAGCGACCCGGTGGTCTTGCCGACCAGGGCCTCGTAGCCGAGCTGCCGGGCCACCACCGACTCGTCGTCGACCGCGGCGAGCGACGGCGTCATCAGCGGGAACAGCTTCATCTCCTCGAGGGTGGTGCCCACCAGGACCTCGACCCCGTCGGCGGCCCCGGCCCGGACCGCGTCGAGCGGCACCATCGGCACCGCCTCGGAGCCGAGCACCGGCTGCCAGGGCAGGCCGACCTCGCCCGCGTCGCCCTCCCGTCCGATCTCGGCCTGGGCCGCGAGGAGCGTGTCGATCGAGACGGCGCGCAGCGCGGCGAGGTCGCCGTCGGGGACGCCGACGGCGCGCAGGAAGCGCCCCGCGACCTCGGTCGCGGCCGCCTCGGCATGGACGTTCTGGGCCGCTCCGCTCTGGAGGATCGCCCGCCCGAAGAGACCGGCGGCACCGGGCGCGGCCAGCAGGGCGCCGATGCTCATGGCCCCGGCGGACTCGCCGAACACGGTGACCCGCTCGGGGTCGCCGCCGAAGCCGGCGATGGCGTCCCGGACCCAGCGGAGCCCGGCGAGCTGGTCGAGCAGGCCGAAGCAGCCGCTGCCCTCCACGCCGGGCAGGTGGAGGTAGCCGAGGGCACCCAGCCGGTAGCCGAGGGTGACGACGACCACGCCCCGCCGGGCCAGGTTGGCGCCGTCGTACCAGGTCATCGACGGGGTCCCGGTCTCGAAGCCGCCGCCGTGGAGCCACACCATCACCGGGGCCGAACCGTCGAGGTCGGGGCTGAAGACGTTGGCCCGCAGGCAGTCCTCGCCGTAGTGCATCCCGTCCATCCCGAGGGCGGCCTCGAGCACGGAGGGGTTCTGCGGGGCCGACGGCCCCGGCGCGGTGCAGACCAGCGGCTCGGCCCACGGTGCAGGCGGCGCGGGCGGGGCGAAGCGCCCACCGCCCCCGGTCGAGGCGCCGAACGGCACCCCCCGGAAGACGTGGACGTCGTCGACGGTGCTGCCGACGACCGGGCCGGCGGGCGTGGCCACCGGAGCGGTCGGGGCGGAGGCCGTGGTCGGGCCGGGCTCGGTGGTGGTCATGCGGGCTCCCCCTGCGGTGGTGCGACGGCGCAGCCTAGGCCGGGCCTCGCCGGCCCGGTCCGGTGCGGTGTGGGCGGGTCAGGTGCGGTCGGGGCGGCGGCCTCGGCGGAGGATGCGGTCCCGGAACCCCCACCAGGTGACCAGCCGCAGCCCCTCCCCCACGATCGCCAACGACATCTTCGAGGTCCCGCGGGTGCGGTCCCGGAACGTGATCGGCACCTCGACCACGGTGTGGCCGGTGCGCAGCAGCGAGTACGCCATCTCGATCTGGAAGCCGTAGCCGTAGCTGGTGATCCCGTCGAGGTCGAGGCTGCGCAGGGCATCGGCGGTGTAGGCCCGGAACCCGGCGGTGGCGTCGCGCAGGCCGATGCCCAGGGCCAGGTGGACGTAGGTGTTGCCGGCCCGGGAGATGGCCAGGCGGTGCTTGGGCCAGCCCGGGACGGCGCCGCCGGGCACGTAGCGGCTCCCGATGGCCAGGTCGGCCCCGTCGGCGACCGCGGCGAGCAGGGACGGGAGCGCCTCGGGCTCGTGGCTCAGGTCGGCGTCCATCTCGACCAGGACGTCGAAGTCGCGTTCCAGGCCCCAGCGGAACCCGGCCCGGTAGGCCGGCCCCAGACCGCCCTTCTCGGCCCGGCGGAGGACCTCGACGTGGCCCAGCTCGGCGCCCAGCTCGTCGGCGGCGTCGGCGGTGCCGTCGGGGCTGTTGTCGTCGACGACGAGGACGTGGGCATCGGGCACCGCGGCCCGGACCCGGCGCAGCACCTCGGGGACGTTCTCGACCTCGTTGTAGGTCGGGATGATGACCAGCGCGGGCACGGCG
>CAYQGF010000530.1:0-2528 GCA_964416885.1 uncultured Iamiaceae bacterium | reverse complement strand
GTCGGCGCCGCCTTCGCCAGCGTGGCCGACAGCTCGGCCCAGGTCATCGGGGCCCGGGCGATCATGGGCGTGGCCGCCGCCTTCGTCATGCCCTCGACGCTGTCGATCCTCACCAACGTCTTCCCCGCCCACGAGCGGCCCAAGGCCATCGCCGTGTGGGCCGGCATCTCCGGCGGTGGCGCCGCCATCGGCCCCATCGCCTCGGGCTGGCTGCTCGAGCACTTCTGGTGGGGCTCGGTGTTCCTGGTCAACGTGCCGGTGATCCTCGTCGCCCTCGTCGCCGGGGCGATCCTCGTCCCCCGGTCGAAGGACCCCGAGGACCAGCCGCTCGACTTCCTCGGCGCCGGCCTGTCGATCGTCGGCCTCGGCACCCTCGTCTACGGGATCATCGAGGGCCCGCACCACGGCTGGACCTCCACCGAGTCGCTCCTCACCTTCGGCATCTCCTTCGCCGCCCTGGCCCTGTTCGCGGCCTGGCAGCTCAAGGCCCGGTACCCGATGCTCGACCTCCGCCTGTTCCGCGACCGGCGCTTCAGCGTGGCCTCGGCCGGCATGTCGCTCACCTTCTTCGCCATGTTCGGCACCTTCTTCCTGGTGGCCCAGTACTTCCAGCTGGTGCTCGGCTACACCGCCCTCGAGTCGGGCCTGTTCCAGCTCCCGATGGCGTTCGTGATGATGACGGTGGCCCCCCAGGTGCCCAAGCTGGTCGCCCGCTTCGGCGCCGCCCGGGTCGTCCCGGTCGGGCTGAGCTGCACCGCCTTCGGGCTGCTGGCCTTCTCCCAGGTGGGCGTCGACACGTCGATCTGGAGCGTCTACGTCGCCATCATCCCGCTGGCGCTCGGCATGGCGATGACCATGACCCCGCTGACCACGCTGATCATGTCGGCGGTGCCGCTGGGCAAGGCCGGCGTCGGCTCGGCGATGAACGACACCACCCGCGAGCTCGGCGGTGCCCTCGGCGTCGCCGTGCTGGGGTCGCTGGTCACCAGCCGCTACACCTCCAGCCTGGCCCCGGCCCTCACCGGCCTGCCCGAGCAGGCCCGGGCCGCGGCCGACTCCGGCCTCACCGGTGCCCTCCACGTGGCCCAGCAGATCGGCGGCGAGCCCGGCGGGGCGCTCGGCCTGGCGGCCAAGCAGGCGTTCGTCGACGGCCTGGGCCTGGCCGCGATCGTCGGTGCCGTCATCGTGTTCGTGGCCGCGGCGGCCGCCTTCCTCCTCCTGCCGAAGGGCGACACCGTGCCGGCCGGCGCGGTGCCGGGCACGCCCGGCGACGCGGTCCGCCCCGATGCCGCCGGCGACCTGGTCGACGACGGTCAGCTGGAGCCCAGCCCCGTCATCGTCGACTGACGAGGCGCCGCCGCCGAGGCGTGCCGCGTACGGAAGGTGCCAGGCACCTTCCGTACGGCTGCACCGACCGCTCCGCCGGAGCTACTCGGAGGTCGGGCCGGTGAACCGGGGGGCGCGCTTCTCCCGGTGGCTGGCCAGGCCCTCGGCCGCGTCGGGACCGGTGAAGCCCAGGAACTCGTAGGCCAGCGACGCGTCGAACACCGCGGCCTGCTGGCGGTACCAGTGGTTCAGGGTGTGCTTGGTGAACCGGATGGCGGCCTGGGCGCCCCCGGCGAGCTGGGTCGCCACCTCCAGCGCCCGCTCCTGCACCCGGTCGTCGTCGACGCACAGCGACACCAGGCCGATGCGCTCGGCCTCCTCGCCGGTGAGCGGGTCGCAGGTCAGCAGCAGGTACTTGGCCTTGGCCATCCCGCACAGCAGCGGCCAGCAGATGGCGGCGTGGTCGCCGGCGGCCACCCCGAGCCGGGTGTGGCCGTCGATGATCTTCGCCGTCCGGCCCACGACCGAGACGTCGGCCAGCAACGCCGCGCACAGCCCGGCGCCGACCGCAGGCCCGTGGATGGCCGACACGATCGGCTTGGAGCAGTCGATCACGTTCATCACCAGGTCCCGGGCCTCGCGCAGCACCCGGAGGCGGTGGGCCTCGTCGCTGATGATCGACTCGACCAGCTCGAAGCTGCCGCCCGCCGAGAAGCCCTTCCCCGCGCCCCGCAGGAGCGCCACGTTGGTGTCGGGGTCACGGTCGACGGTGGTCCACACATCGGCGATCTGGCGGTGGGCCTCGGGGCCGACGGCGTTGAGGCCCGGTCCGTCGAGGGTGATCCGCAACACACCGTCGGCGGGACGGTCGAAGGTCAGGTCGGGGTAGGCGGCGTACCGCTCGTCGTCCATGGGGCCGAGCATGGCGCGTCCCGGTCACGACGGCCGGGTCCTCGGGGCGACGCCCGTCGGGCCGGGGCGGCCGCGGTTCTCGCGACGCGGACGATATGGGCCCGCTCGTAGCCTGGACGGGGTGCGCGTGCTGGTCCTGGAGGATGAGCCCTACATGGCGGAGGCGATCCGTGACGGCCTGCGCCTGGAGGCGATCGCGGCCGACATCGCCGGTGACGGCCACGCCGCGCTGGAGCTGCTGGGCATCCACACCTATGACATCGCCGTGCTCGACCGCGACGTCCCCGGCC
>CAYQGF010000529.1:0-2537 GCA_964416885.1 uncultured Iamiaceae bacterium | reverse complement strand
ACCGGGCCGTCGGCGTGATGGCCCTGATGGCCGCCCGGTCGGCGGCGACGAGCGGGAGCAGCACGCCACAGCCGAACCCGAGCCGCTGCCACAGGGCGAACACCTCGGGGCTGGGGGCCGAGGCCTCCAGCTCGGCCGTGGTCTGGCGGTGGACCGCGGCCCGGCGGGTGACCAGCGGCTCCGCCATGTCGGCCGCGGTGCGGGGGTCGACGGCCGCCGCGCCCAGGAGCTCCTCGATCAGCGACGCCAGCGCCGGGTCCCGATGGTGGGCGGCGACCCGGGCCAGGGTGCCGTCGGGCTGGACCAGGTGCACGGTGCCCCAGTCCGAGAAGGCCTCGACCACCAGCTCCAGGAGGCGCTGGGTGGACCCCACGCTGTCGGGCTCGGCTGCGAAGGCCATCGCCACCTCAGCCGCCAGCGCGAAGGGGTCGACCTCCCCACCTGCGACCGGGTCGCCCTGCGCCTGAGACCCCAGGGCCACGGAGGGAGACTACGCCCTCACGCGGACAGGTTGCGACCCTCCCGGGGGCGGTGACCCCGGTCGCACCGGGACCGGCCCAGCGTGCAGACTCGCACCCGTGACGACGATCGAGCCGGCCGAGGACCTGGGACGGGGAAGCTTCACGGACCACGGCCCGTGGGTCGTGCCCGAGGCGCCGGAGTGGCGCCGCGACGTCGAGTCCCTCCGGGCGCGCGGCCACCAGCGCCTGCCCGCGCTGGTCACGCCGGGCCGGGTCCCGGTGGGCCGGCTCCTCCGGGTCACCCGTCACCTCGGGCCGGCCCTCGCCCTGTGGGGGGTCGGCGCCCGACGGAAGGGCGGCACCGAGTCGAAGGCCGACCTGGCCCGCCGGCTCCGGCTGGCCGCCGAGGCGCTCGGGCCGACCTACATCAAGCTGGGCCAGATCATCGCCAGCGGCGACGGCCTGTTCCCTCCCGAGCTGGTGGCCGAGATGGGCCGCTGCCGCGACCAGGTCCCACCCGAGCCCTTCGCCGTCGTGCGGGCCACCGTCGAGGAGGACCTCGGCGCCCCGTTGGAGGAGGTCTTCGTCCACTTCGAGCGCCGTCCGCTCGCCGCCGCGTCGATCGCCCAGGTCCATGCCGCGACCCTCCGCCCCACCGAGCCCGACGGCGAGCCGGTCGAGGTCGTCGTCAAGGTGCAGCGGCCCGGCATCGGCGAGCTGGTGGAGGCCGACCTGCGGGTCATGGCCGCCATCGCCCCCCACCTGGTCGGCCGGATCCCGGTGGCCGCCCTGGCCAACCCGCCGGCGCTCGTCGAGCTGTTCGGCGAGACGATCGTCGAGGAGCTCGACTTCCGCCTGGAGGCCGACAACATGCTGGCGGTCGCCTCCGCGTTCGCCCAGCTCCAGACCGAGGGCTACGTCGTGCCCCGGCCCCACCCCACGATGGTCACCCGCCGGGTCCTGGTGATGGAGCGGCTGGCGGGCTTCTCGTTCGAGGACGCCGAGGGCATGCGGGCCGCCGACATCGACACCACCGAGGTGGTGCGCTCGGGGATGGTCGGCTTCCTGGAAGGGGCCATGTTCCACGGGATCTTCCACGGCGACCTCCACGCCGGGAACCTCCTGGTCCTGGCGGACGGGCGCACCGCCCTGCTCGACTTCGGCATCACCGGCCGCATGGGCGAGGCCCGCCGTCAGGCCTTCCTCCGCCTCCTCGTCAGCGGGTCGATGAACGACATCCCGGGGCAGTTGGCGGCGATCCGCGACCTCGGGGCGCTGCCGGCCGACGTCGACCTCGACGCCGTGATCCGCGACCTCCGCCTCGACCAGCCCGCGGTCGACCCCACCACCCTCACCGCCGAGCAGCTCACGGGCGAGATCCAGGAGACGATCAAGGCGCTGCTGGCCTACGGGGCCAAGATCCCCAAGGAGCTCATGCTCTTCGTCAAGAACATGGTGTTCCTCGACGGCGCCATCTCGACGCTGGCCCCGGACCTCGACATCTTCGCCGAGATCGCCCACATCGCCACCCACTTCGCCACCCGTCACGGCGCCCAGATCGCCGCCGAGGTCGGCGTCTCGGAGGACGAGTGGGACCTCGACATGACCGGCTACAAGGCCATGTACGGCGTCGGCGACGACACGACGGCGCTCACCCACCGCGAGCTCCAGGAGCGCCGGGAGCTGATCGCCAGCCGGCTCGGCGAGCGGGAGAAGCCGTCCAAGCTGGAGCAGGCCCGCTCCGCCGCCGCGTGGGCGGGCCGCCAGGTCCGCCAGCTGGGCCGCTCCGGGCCGCCGGGCCCGAGCTGACCCGCCCGACACCTCGAACCTGCGGCCCACCTCGAACCTGCGGTACTTTTCGAGCAAGACCGCACGTCACTGCCGCACGTTCGGGGAGGGCCGTTCGCGTGGAGGGGGTGGGCCGGCGGCGGTCTGGCTACCGTCGGCGGCGATGCGCCTCGTGATCGCCCGCTGCCAGGTCGACTACGCCGGCCGGCTCGACGCCCACCTGCCGATGGCCCCCCGGCTGATCATGGTCAAGGCCGACGGGTGCGTCGCCATCCACGCCGACGGCGG
>CAYQGF010000528.1:0-2544 GCA_964416885.1 uncultured Iamiaceae bacterium | reverse complement strand
GCGGGGCACCGGCTTCATGGGCAACTACGGCATCCTCACCGTCGACGACGGCCGGGTCGACCTGATCGAGGTCGGCCGCAACGACCAGCTCAACGAGGCCGGTGGCCCCGACAAGGAGATCACCGGCCCCCCCGGCTTCCTGGCCCGCTACGCCCGCTTCGACCCGGCCTCGACGTGGGAGAACGTCACCTTCACCCCCGACGGCCCGACCGCCGGTCAGGTGATGGCCGAGCTGTACGAGCAGTCGGGGGGCGAGCCGGTCGACGGTGTCATCCGCATCGACCCGACCGGGCTGTCGCGCCTGCTCCGGCTCACCGGGCCGGTCGAGGTCGAGGGCCTGCCCTACACCCTCGACGCCACCAACGTGGTGTCGTTCCTCGAGGTCGAGCAGTACCGCCTGTTCGAGGTGGCCGACGAGCGCACCGACCTCCTGGGCCAGGTCGCCGAGGCCGTGTTCGACGCCCTGACGGAGGGGCCGGGACCGGCGCCGGCCCGTCTCGCCGGCGCCCTCGGACCGGCGGTCAAGGGTGGGCACCTGTCGCTGTGGCTCCCCACCGAGCGGGGCACCGAGCTGGTCGACCGGCTGGGCGCGTCCGGGGCGGTCCCCGAGGTGCAGGGCGACGGCTTCGGGCTGGTGACCCAGAACGCCGGCGGCGGGAAGATCGACGTCTTCCTCCGGCGGACGGTCCGCTACGACGCCGTGGTCGACGCCGCCACCGGGGCGGTGTCGGCCACCGCGACGATCGAGCTCCACAACGACGCCCCGGCCTCGGGGGAGCCGCCGTACCTGATCGGCAACCTGATCGACGCGCCCACCGGCACCAACCGCTCGTGGGTGTCGGTGTACTCGCCGTTCGACCTGACGTCGCTGGCGGTCGGGGGCCGCCCGGTCGAGGTCGAGCGGGAGACCGAGCTGGGCCGCAACGTGTGGTCGCTGTTCGTCGACATCCCGCCGGGGACGACGGCCACGCTCACCGCCGAGCTGGCCGGCACCCTCGACCTCTCGTCGGGGGCGTACCGGTTCGACCTGCTGCCGCAGACGATGGTCGACCCCGATCGGGTCGAGGTGTCGGTGCAGTTCGTCGGGGCCGAGGTGCGCCGGGCACCGGTGGTGGGGGGGCGGGTCGCCCCCGGTGGCGTCACCGTCGAGGACGCCACCCTCCGGGCGACCAACGGCGACGCCCAGGGCACCTGGGCCGTCGCCGCCACCGTCGAGCGCACCGGCTGACCCCCCGCCCCAGCCGAACTTTGAGCGGAAAAGACCGCGGAGCGGAACACATCACGCAAAGTTCGGACGAATCCAGCACTCTCCGAAGCGACGCCTAGGCATCCGCCACGGAGCGTGGTACGCTGGTCGGGTCCTGGTCCTCCCGACGTGATGGGAAACCTGATGCTCCGCAAGACCGTGTTCGTCCTCCTCGCGGCCCTGGCCCTCCCGCTCCTCGCCGCCAGCGCGGCCGGGGCCGACGTCCAGTACCCGCCGACCGGTGAGGGCTCGACCGTCCCCGCTCGCTCCGAGCACCGTTCGACCCCCTCCCGCGCCAAGGCGCCGAAGGCCCCCAAGGCCTCCCGGGCGCCGTTGGCCCGCACCGGGACCGACCTGGCCGTGCTCGGCGGCGTCGCCGTCGTGTTGGTCGCCGGTGGGGCCGTCGTGCTCGTCGCCAGCCGGCGCCGGACCACCAGCCTCGCCTGAGCGGCCGCCACCGGGTGACCGGCGGTCGGCCGGCGGAGGAACGGCCGTCGACGAGTCGCTCCGCCCTGCGTGACCAGGGCGATCAGCCCCTACGATCGCCCAATGGCCAAGATCAAGGTGGAGAACCCGGTCGTCGAGCTCGACGGCGACGAGATGACGCGCATCATCTGGGCGTTCATCAAGCAGCAGCTCATCCTCCCGTACCTCGACGTCGAGCTCGACTACTACGACCTCGGCATCGAGCACCGGGACGCCACCGACGACCAGGTCACGATCGACGCGGCGGAGGCGATCAAGCGCCACGGCGTCGGGGTCAAGTGCGCCACGATCACCCCTGACGAGGCCCGGGTCGAGGAGTTCGGCCTCAAGAAGATGTGGGTGTCGCCCAACGGCACGATCCGCAACATCCTCGGCGGCGTCGTGTTCCGCGAGCCGATCATCATGAGCAACGTGCCCCGCCTGGTGCCGGGTTGGACCAAGCCGATCATCATCGGCCGTCATGCCCACGGCGACCAGTACAAGGCCACCAACTTCAAGGTCCCCGGCGCCGGCCAGCTCACCATCACCTTCACGCCCGAGGACGGCTCCGAGCCCATCGAGCACGTGGTGGCGAACTACGGCGACGACGGCGGCGTGGCGATGGGGATGTACAACTTCAACAAGTCGATCGAGGACTTCGCCCGGGCGTCGTTCGCCTACGGCCTGGCCCGCAAGTACCCGGTGTACCTCTCGACCAAGAACACGATCCTCAAGGCCTACGACGGCGCCTTCAAGGACATCTTCCAGGCGATCTTCGACGCCGAGTTCAAGGCCGACTTCGACGCCGCCGGCCTCACCTACGAGCACCGCCT
>CAYQGF010000527.1:0-2562 GCA_964416885.1 uncultured Iamiaceae bacterium | reverse complement strand
TCGTCCACCGGGTCGGGCAGGACGGCGGTGGCCGCGGCCCGCACGTCGTCGAGGTCGAGGCCGGCGGCCACGAGCGCGGCGCCGGCGATGGCCGTGGGCTCGGCCAGCAGGCCGATCGTCACGTGCGCCGGGACGACCTCGCCGTGACGGCCCTCGACCGCGGCGGCGTGCGCGGCCATCACCACGTTGCGGGCCCGGGGCGTGAAGCGCTCGAAGCCCTGCTCGGTGTCGAGGGCCCCGGTGTCGCCCGGCCCCTTGGGCACGAACCGCTTCCGGGCCGCCTGCTTGGTGACGCCCATGGCCCGCCCGATGTCGGTCCACGAGGCCCCGGACCGGCGGGCCTGGTCGACGAAGTGGCCGATCAGGTGGTCGGCCACGTCGCCCAGGTGGTCGGCAGCGACCATGGCGCTGGTGAGCTGCTCGAGCTCGTCGTCGTGGACCGTGCGGATGGCCTCGATCAGGTCGTCGAGGCGGATGTCGGCAGCAGCGGAGGACCCTGACATGCCGACAACCCTACGTTGTCGAGCTGATGATCGTCAACCCTGGGTTGTCGATTGGGTCCGGAGGGCCTCCACCACCTTCTCGACCCGACGGGCCCGGGTCTCGGGCCTCTTGGCCCCGACGACCGACTCGGCGTGGGCTCGCTGATGGCTGAAGCTCAGGGCATCCCAGGCCGGGCGCACCGCGGCGGCCGCCAAGGCCGCGGCCAGGTCGTCGGGCACCTCGACCACCCGCGGCGCGTCGTCGACGTCGAGCCGGACCTCGACCTCGTCACCGGCCCCGACCCCTGCCTCGGACCGTCGGGCCGCGCTGAGCGGGAGCAGGAAGCGCCCGCCCATCGAGGCGGTGGTGCTCCGGTACCGGAAGCCGCCGTCGATGGTGACGGCCACCGGCACCCGCTTGCCCCGACCGAAGGCGGCGACCACCTCGTCGGGGACGACGATGCCCACGTTGTTGCCCCCGGTCGCTTCGAGGGTGGTGCGGAAGGTCTGGGACGTCTCGGCCATGACGATCAGGCTCCCGCACCGTCGAGGACTGAGCGGCACATCGACCGCGACCGGCCCGCTCCCGGCCCTCAGCCGTCGGTGGTCCAGAGGCCGTGGAGGGGATGGCCGACGGCGAGGCCTTCGTCGAAGGTGCCCCCCTCGTCGGGCAGGGGCGGGAAGGTGCCGGGGTCGAAGCCGTGGACCTCGGGCGCCGAGCCCACCACCCACGTCGTGAGGTTGAGGAAGGTGTAGTGGGCCTGCTCACCCATGCGGGTGGTGAGGTCCCGGTAGATCTGGGTCCGGGCCTCGGGGTCCGCCTCGCTGCGCCCCTCGTCGAGCAGCCGGTCGACCTCCGGGTCCTTGATCCGGCCGAAGTTCACCGGCGACTCGCTCTGGAACCACACGTAGAGCAGGTCCGGGTCGCCGCCCGGGTAGTTGCGGAACGCCACCATGTCGTACTCGCCGCTGATCGACCGGTCGATGACGGCGGTCTGCTCGCCGGTCTCGAGCCGGACACGGAACCCGGCGGCCTCCAGCGCCTGCTCCACGTACACGGCCTGCTCCTGGGCCAGGGGCTGCGGCCCGGCCAGGTAGCCCAGCTCGCGGAGCTCGCCGACCTCGGCCTCGTACTCGGCGATCAGCGCCCGGGCCTCGTCGAGGTCGCCGGCGGTCCGGAAGCCGGTGTCGTCCACGTGGTACGGCGACCCCGGGGCGAAGATGCCGTTGGCCGGCTCCAGCACGCCCCGGTTGATCTGCTCCCGATAGTCGTCGGGGTCGATGGCGAGCGAGATCGCCCGGCGGATGCGGGCATCGTCGAACGGCGGCTTCGACTGGTTCAGCTGGATGAACCCGACCTCGGCGTTGACGGTCGACTCGTAGCTGTTGAGGGTGCCGGCTTCGGTGAAGTCCCGCATGGCGATGATGTCGTCGGCAGCCGAGAAGTGGGCCATCTGGATGCCGCCGGACTCCAGGGCGTTGACCCGCTGCTCGGACTCGAGGATCGGCTGGAAGACCAGCTCGTCGAGGTAGGGGTAGGGCTCGCCGTCGGGCGCGACCTGCCAGTAGTTCGGGTTGCGGGCGAGGCGCATCTCCCGGCCCTCGACCCAGTCGGAGGGGTCCTCCAGCATGAACGGACCGGTGCCGACCATGCGGGTCTCGCAGTCGGTCGTGTTGTCGAGCTGCGACTGGGCGGTGATGCCGAGGCGGCCCGAGGAGTAGAGGAACGCCGGGAACGCGACCCACGGCACCTTGGTGGTGACCGTGACCGTGCGACTGGCGTCGTCGGCGGTGATGGTGTCGATGTTCGACAGGACGAACAGGAACAGCAGCGGGCTCCGGGCGTGGTCGCCCTCGGCCCCCCGGTAGGCGTCGAGGTTGTTCTTGACCACCGTCGCCGTCAGGTCGCTGCCGTCGTGGAAGGTGACCCCGTCGCGGACCGTGATCGTCCACTCGGTGTAGTCGTCGTTGGGCTCCACCGACTCGGCCAGGTAGGGGACGTACTCGCCCTCGTTGTTCGGGGCGGTGAGCGTGTCGTACACGGCCCGGGCCACCAGGATCCCGGAGATGGCGAGCTGGC
>CAYQGF010000526.1:0-2570 GCA_964416885.1 uncultured Iamiaceae bacterium | reverse complement strand
CGGCCGGCCCTCGGGGCGACAGGCCTCCGCCGCGGTGCGGGCCAGGGCCGCGGCCTCGGCCATCTCGGGGTCGGCGACCGTGGCGCCGAGGATGCGGCGGAGGGTGCGGTCGGCGCCCCGCAGCCGGGCGGCCAGCACGTCGGCCGGCGTGGTCGTCTCCCACGCCGCCGGCAGGGCGACGCGCACCAGCCGGGGCTGGAAGTTGAAGAAGGTGGCGATCACCACCTCGGCCCCGACCGGCCCCATCGCCGCGGCCCGGGAGGCGAAGTAGCCGTCCTGGCCGGTGAGCCCGAGGGCGGCGTACTCCTCGGCCGCCTCGGGCGAGAAGTAGACGAACCCGTGGAGGGGCTCCAGCCGGCGGTGGAGCTGTCGAGCGGTTGCGGTGTCGACCATCGTCGGCCGACCCTACGGCGCGGTCGGTGGCGCTGCCGTGGCTCAGCCCAAGTGAGTCAGCCCAGGGCGGCGACGCGCTCGGCCAGGTCGTCGACCAGGTCGTCGACCGGCTCGGCGTCGCCGAAGTCGTCGAGGACCTGCCCGCCGGCCGCGTAGCCGACCACCACGACCGTGCGCCCGACCGGCGCCAGGCGCACCCCGGCCCGGTACGTCGTGTCGTCGCCCGGGCCGGTGGCGATCGGGGCCTCGACCGCGACCCGCCCGTCGTCGTGCGGCCCGGTGACGTCGGTGGCGCCGACCTCGTTGCCCTCGTTGGCGGCGACCACGCAGGCGTCCCAGTCGTCGGTGGCGACTGCGTCGACGGCCTCGGCGGCGGTCGCCGCGTCGGCGAACACCGCGACGTGGCCCTGGACGACGACCCGGTACCGGACCCCGCTGTCGGTGCCGGTCACGACCACACCGTCGCCGGCGGCCATCGCCTCGGCCGCGGGGTCGTCGGGCAGGAGCGAGGCGGCGTCGCAGTGCTCGTCGGCCGGCTCCGGGCCACCGCCGGGAGCGTCGGCCGGCCCGAGCAGCGCGGCCAGGTCGTCGTCGGTCGGCAGCCCGGCCTCGACCAGGTCGGCGGTGGCGATGCCCTCGCCCGTGGCCCCGGCGGCCCGGGCCCCGCCCTCGTCGTCGCCGCCATCGGAGGCCCGGCACCCGGCCAGCCCGCCCAGCAGCGCCAGCACCGTCGCCACGGCCGCGGCCCTCGTCGTCATGGGTCGTTCACGCCCCAGCCAGGGAGGAGCTCCTCCAACCGGTCGAGCGCCCGGCGGGCGTAGCCCTGCCACATCCGGGCGAAGGCGGGCAGGGCCAGGCCGGCGGCCCCGGAGGCGGCGTGCACGGTCCACTCCCAGGTGATGCGGGTGCCCGTGCCGACCGGCTCGAACCGCCAGGCCCCGTCGACGTGGGCGACCAGCGGCTTCATCGGCCCGCCGACCGGCGTGAGGTGGTAGGCGAACTCCCGGGGCGGGTCGACCGACGTCAGTTCCTCCCGCATCTCGCCCCCGTCGGCGGTGTGGATGGCGCGGACCTGGCCGGCGTGCTCCCAGGGGCCCTCGCCCTCCTGCTCGACGGACCGGATGGCCGGGATCGCCGCGAACCGGCGGTCGAACAACCGCTCCAGCGGGACCGCCAGCGTGGCCGCGTAGGCCTCGTCGAAGGCGACCGGGTAGGTGCGGCTGTGGGACATGGTGCGGGTCGATGGCATCAGTGGACCTCCGCTCCGGGGACCGTACCGGTGGCCGGGACCAGGTGGGGGGTCGGGGCCGGCAGGGTGGCGAAGAGGTGCTGGGCGTGGTGGGCGATGGTGCGGGCGCTGGCCCGGTTGGCGAACCCGCCCACGGCGGCGCCGATGCCGAACGGCAGGGCCTTGCCGATGCTCGTGGCCAGCTTCTTGAGCAGCCACTTGGTGATGACGCTGCGGACCATGCCCTGGTTCAGGGCCGCCAGCGAGCCGCCCGAGAGCCGGCCCCGCGCCTTGGCCCGGGCCTCCTCCGCCTCGACCTGGGCGAGGATCCGGGCGACCTCGGCCGGCGCGGCGGCGCCGAAGGCGAGCACGCTGATGATCCACGCCCGCCGCTCGACCTCGGTGGCGACCACGTGGCCGTGGACGGCGCCCATCGTCATCACCACCTCGGCGGCGCGGGTGGTGGTCCAGGTGACGTCGGCCGCCGAGGCGGCCAACGAGGCGACGGTGCCGACGCCGGGCATGGCGGCCACGCCGCCCGCCGCGGCGCCCACCGCCGTCAGCTCCAGGGTGAACCACTCGGTGACGGCGGCGACCCGGTGGTCGAGCGAGCCGGTGCTGCGGGCGGCCCGGGCGAGGGCGTCGTCCCAGCGGCGGTCGGCGGCGATGTCGATGGCCCGCAGCACCGTCGCCGCGACGGTCCGGTCCTTGACTCCCATCGGAGCAGGCTAGGGCGTGCTCAGCCCAGGGCGCGGTCGAGGTCGGCGAGGAGGTCGTCGAGGTCCTCGATGCCGACGCTGAGGCGCACCAGGTCGGCCGGCACCTCCAGAGCGGTGCCGGCGACCGAGGCGTGGGTCATCCGGGCCGGGTGCTCGATCAGGCTCTCGACCCCGCCCAACGACTCGGCCAGGGTGAAGACCTCGGTGCGCTCGCACAGCCGCAGCGCCGC
>CAYQGF010000525.1:0-2582 GCA_964416885.1 uncultured Iamiaceae bacterium | reverse complement strand
GGGGGCCGGGGCCACATGGAGGCCTACGCCGGTCGGGCCGCCATGGAGGCCGAGGCCCGGCGCCGCCACGAGGCCGGCGAGCGCACCGCCCTGGTCGAGCTGGCCGGCGAGGACCGGATGAAGTCGGGCACCTTCGCCAAGGCCCTCCGGCGGGACGACCCGGTGGCCACCGCCCTCCTCGACGAGGCCATCGATGCCGTGAGCGCGGCCATCGCCAGCGCCGTGATGCTGGTCGACGTCCCCACCGTCGTCGTCGGCGGGGGCGTGGCCGACAAGCTGGGGCCGGACTTCGTGGCCCGCATCGGCATCGAGGTCGCCGCCCACCTCGGTCCGCTGCTCGACGTCGAGGTGCTCCCTGCCGCCC
Source organism: uncultured Iamiaceae bacterium (assembly GCA_964416885.1). Lineage (GTDB taxonomy): Bacteria > Actinomycetota > Acidimicrobiia > Acidimicrobiales > Iamiaceae > Iamia. The sequence continues at coordinate 2,218 of CAYQGF010000525.1, read as the reverse complement.
TCGGCGACGACGCCGGCGTCGTCGGCGCCGCCCTCCTCGCCCGGCGCTGAGCGTCGCGCCACGGCACACAATGGGGTCAGACCCCATTGTGTGCCGACGGCCTCGGGTGGCCAGATCCGCGAGGATGGCGGGCGTGCGATCGGTCGACCTGCGGAGCCGAGGCCCGGCGAGCGTCCGCCCGGTCGACGTCGACGCCTTCTTCGGTGACGAGCTGCCCGCCCTGCTGGCCGAGCGGGGCGACCTGGCCGTCGGGGCGGCCCGGGAGATGGGCCTGGCCACCCTCGGGGTCGAGGTCGACGGGCGGGCCTGGCACCTGACCTTCGACGGCGACTCGGTGCGGGTCGGGCGCGGCCCGGGCCCGGCGGCGGCGGTCGTCCGGCTCGACGCCACCGGGCTCCACGACCTGGTGAACGACCTCCGCACGCCGGTGGGCTTCCTCGCCGGTGGCGACCTCGACATGCCGGTCGGCCGGCTGGAGCAGCTCCTCGACTGGTGGGTCGTGCTGCGGGCCGTGCTCGACGGCCAGCGGGCCCACACCGCCGGAGCGGTGAGCTTCACCGACCTCGACGGCGCCCCGCTCGACGTGGCCCGGTCGTTCACCCTCGACGACGACGTGGAGGTGGTGGCCCACCAGCTCGCGGAGGTCGGCTTCGTCCACCTGGCCGGTGTGTTCACCGAGGCCGAGATGGCGGCGGTGGCGGCCGACATGGACTCCGCGGCCGGGCGCTACTCGCCGGGGGACGGCAACTCGTGGTGGGCGGGCGTCGCCGACGGGCCCGACCGCCTGGTGCGGATGCAGCGCTTCCACCGGGAGTCGGAGACGACCGCGGCCCTGCTGGCCGACGACCGGCTGGCCCGCGTCGGTGCCCTCACACCCGACGACCACCGGCTGGGCAAGCCCGGCGGCGACGGCAACCTGGTCGAGGCCCTGGTGAAGCCGATCGGCGTGGTGTCGGGCATCAGCGACGTGCCGTGGCACAAGGACTGCTCGCTCGGCGGCCACTCCTACCGGTGCTGCTCGCTCACCGTCGGCATCTCGGTCACGGGCGCCGACGCCGCCTCGGGCCAGCTCCGGGCGGTGGCCGGCTCGCACCGGGCGCTGGTGTGGCCGGCGTTCGTGCGGCGTGACCTCGACCTCCCGCCGGTCGACCTCCCGACCCGCACCGGCGACGTCACCGTCCACCTGAGCTGCACCCTCCACATGAGCCAGCCGCCGGTCGAGCGGGAGCGCCGGGTGCTCTACACCGACCTCAGCCTCCCGGTCGACGAGGAGGCCGGGGTGCGCACCGAGTCGGCCGTGGCCCGCATCCGGGCCGCCGCGCCCACCACGGTCAGCCAGGTCCCGGCCGGCGGCGGGCGATGACCACCACCGACTGGGTCGAGGTCACGACCCGCAACGCCCGCTCGGTGCAGACCACCGTCGGCTGGATCTTCTGGGACCCGGGGGCCGTCGCCCGCTTCGAGGCGCTCGGGCTCCCCGGCCCGCTCGGCTACATCGCGGCCCGGTGCGCCCCGCTGGCCCCGGCCGGGCCCGATGCCGTCGTCGCCGCCTTCGGCTCGATCTCGCCGCCGGCCATCCGGTGGGCGTTCGACCTGGTGGCCGAGGCGGGCACGACGTTCGAGGCGGTGTGGGCGGCCCGCGACGAGGCGGTCCGGGAGGGCCTGGCCGAGCACGCCCCGGCGATCCTGGGCCCCCTGGCCCGGCTCGGCCCGCTCCTGTGGCCCGTCGTCGAGGACCTGCCCACCGTCGGCCGGGTGCTGGCCGCCGCCCACCTGCGGATGCCCCGGCCCGACGACCCGGTCCTGGCCGGCTGGCACGCCGTCAACTGCGTGCGGGAGTGGCGGGGCGACACCCACTGGGCGTTGGTCGTGGCGGCCGGGCTCGACGGCCAGGAGGCGTCGGTGCTCCACAACGAGTGGCTGGGCTACGACGGCGACTGGCTGCCGGCGTCGCGGGGCAGCACGCCCGACGACATCGCCGCGGCCTGGGCGTCGCTCGGGGCCCGGGGGCTGGCCGCCGACGGCAAGGTCACCGCCGCCGGCCTGGCCCTCCGGCAGCGCATCGAGGACGACACCGACCGGCTCACCACCCTCCCGTGGGAGCGGCTCGGCCCGGTGGAGGCCCGCCGCTTCGCCGAAGACTTCGAGCCGCCGTGTGTCGACCTGCTCGCCCGGGTCGACGTCACCGCCGGCCCGCGCTACCAGCCCGGCTCCCGTC
>CAYQGF010000524.1:1514-2583 GCA_964416885.1 uncultured Iamiaceae bacterium | reverse complement strand
CTGGTCGAGCGGGTGCGGACGGTCCAGGAGGTCACCACGTCGCTCCACGGGCGGGAGCCCGACCGGGTCGACGCCGCGGTGCTGGTCGACCTGGCCCGGGCCTGCCGGCAGGGCGAGCGGGTGCGGCTGGGCTACGTCGACCGCGACGGCCGGGAGACCGAGCGCCGGGTCGATCCCTACCGGCTGGTGCGGATGGGGCCCCGCTGGTACCTGGTGGCCCGCGACGTCGACCGCGACGCCTGGCGCACCCTGCGGGTCGACCGGGTCGTGGCGCTCGGGACGACCCGCCACCCGGTCGAGATCGTTGACCCGCCCGACCCGGTCGCGCTCGTGCAGCGGGCCAACGCCGTCGGCCCCTACGCGGTGAAGGCGACGGTGCGGCTGCCGGTCGGGCTGGCCACCGCCGAGGGGCTGCTGCCCCGCACCGTCGGGGTCCACCGGGCCGACGGCCCCGACGCCACCGTGGTCGAGGTCGGCGGGGGCAGCATCGGCGGCCTGGCCCGCTGGTTCCTCGGCCTCGGTGTCCCCGTCGAGGTCCTCGACCCGCCCGAGCTCCGCGCCGCCGTCCGCGACCTGGCCACGTCCATCGCCGCCGCCAACCCCTGACCGCCCGCGCACTTGGTGTCAGACACCAACTCGAGACTCACACCGAGGCGAGGACCCGGACGAGCGGGGTCGGCACCCGGTCGAGGGGGAGGGCGGCCACGCCGGCCGCCGCGGCCCGGAGCTTGCGGGTGGCCCGGGTGCCGATGAACCGGTGGAGCTGGGCCTCGGACGGCCGGCCCCGCTGGGCCGGCTGCCGCTGGAAGCGCCGGAACGAGGCCAGGTCGCCCATCCCGTCGAGCACGGCCTCGGCCCCGGCGACGCCGAGGGCGGCGATCAGCTCGCCCTCCAGGTCGGGGTGGCAGACCGGGAAGGCGGCGTCGTCGACCCCGGCCGCCGCCAGCCGCTGGCCCACGTACCAGGCCTCGGCCTCGTCGCACAGCCCGGCGAGCCGCAGGCCCCGACCGGTCGGCCCGAAGGTCCGCAGGAAGCGGCCGATCCCGCTGAAGCCGTCCATCGGCACCAC
>CAYQGF010000524.1:0-1414 GCA_964416885.1 uncultured Iamiaceae bacterium | reverse complement strand
TCCAGGGTGATGGCGTACTCGGGGCAGTTGTCGGCGGCCAGGCGGGCCTTGTCCTCCAGCTCGGGCGGGACGTCGCCCTCGACGAGCAGGATGGCGTAGCCCTCGTCGTCGACGTCGAACAGCTCCGGCGCCAGCAGGTAGCAGCGGTTGTGGCCCTGGCAGGCGTCGCGGTCGAAGGCGATCCTCATGCCGACACCGCCTCGGCCCCGGTGGGGGCGGTGGTGCGGAGCAGCCGCAGCGGCAGCTCCCGGGGGCCCCGGACCTGGCCGGTCGACCACCGGACGGCGCCCGGGTCGGTCGAGGCCAGCTCGAACTCGGGCACGGCGGCCATCCACCCCTCCAGGGCGACCCGCAGCTCCATGCGGGCCAGGTTCGACCCCAGGCAGCGGTGGATCCCCAGCCCGAAGGCGGCGTGGCGGTTCTTCTCCCGGTCGAGCACCACCTCGTCGGGCCGGTCGAAGGCCTCGGGGTCGCGGTTGGCCGCGGGGAACGGCAGCAGCACCCAGTCGTCCTTGTGGAGCTCCCGACCGCCGACCTCGACGTCCTTGGCCACGATGCGGGCCATGGTGACCGGGGCGTAGGCCCGCAGCATCTCCTCGACGGCGAAGGGCATCACGGTCGGGTCCTCGACCAGCCGGCGCCGGTGCTCGGGGTGCTGGGCCAGGTGCCAGATGCTCGAACCGATGGCCGACCAGGTCGTGTCGATGCCGGCGATCAGGAGGAGGGCGACGGTGCCGATGATGTGGTCGTCGCCCAGCGGCTTGCCGTCGACCTCGAGGTCGAGGAGGTAGCCGATCAGGTCGTCGCGGGGGTTGGCCTTGTGGTCCTCGATGACCTGCAGGAGGTAGTAGATCATCGTGTCCTCCTCGTCGGTCGGGCCGTTCTGGCCCGGCTTCTCGAGGATGCGGTGGATGAAGAGGCGGAACCGGTCGCCGTCGGAGGGCGGGACGCCGAGCATGTGGGCGATCACGCCGACCGGGATGTGCTGGCTGTAGGCGGTGGCGGCGTCGACCACGTCGCCCTCGCCGGCGGTGGCGAGCATGTCGGCGATCAGCCGGCGGCACAGTTCCCGGGTCGTCTCCTCCAGCGGGCGGACCGCCTTGGGGGAGAAGGCCGGCAGGAGCAGGCGGCGGGCGAACTCGTGGAAGGGCGGGTCCGACGTGATCGGCGGGGCGAACCCGATCGGCGCCGGGGTCGTGGGCCGGAAGTCCGACACGATCACGCTGTTCGACGTGAAGTGCTCGGTGTCGTGGGCGATGGCCGACACGTCGGCGTGGCGGGTCGGGAGCCAGGCCCCGCCGAAGCGGTCGGTGTGCGCCACCGGGCACCGCTCGCGCAGGTCGTCCCAGATCTCGGGGGCGGCCGCGGCGTAGGCGTCGTGGGTGTGGTCGAAGTCGGTCGCCCAGTCGGCCGG
>CAYQGF010000523.1:0-2590 GCA_964416885.1 uncultured Iamiaceae bacterium | reverse complement strand
CCGGGGGCGATGGCGCAGCCGAGCAGCTCGCCGTCGGCCGATACGGCGTCGTAGGTGGTTGCGGTGCCGAAGTCGATGACGACCGCCGGCCCGCCGAAGACGTCGATGGCGGCGACGGCGTTGGCGATGCGGTCGGCGCCGACCTCCCGGGGGTTGTCGGTGAGCACCGGCATCCCCGTGCGCACGCCGGGCTCGATCACCACCGGGCGGAAGCCGAAGTAGCGCTCGACCATCGACCGGAAGGCGGCGGTGGCCCGGGGCACGACCGAGGAGATGACGATGCCGTCGATGTCGTCGTCGAACGAGAAGCCGTGGAAGCCCAGGAACTCCTGGACGGTGAGCGCCTGCTCGTCGGCCGTGCGCTCGGCCTTGGTGGCGATGCGCCAGTGGTCGAGCAGCCCCTGCTCGCAACGGGACCCCTCACCCCTCGGGCCATCGGCGTCGGGCCCCTCGTAGAGGCCGATCACGGTCTGGGTGTTGCCGATGTCGATGGCGAGCAGCACCGCTGTCCTCCGGGCCGGGGGCCGACCGCTCCCAGCATGCTCGGTCCCGGGGGAGCGGGGGAAACCGACCCCGCCGGCCCGACCCCGCCGGCCCGGCGCCGCCGATCAGACCGACGTGGCGGTGACGTCGAGGCCGATGTCGAGCACCGGGGCCGAGTTGGTGAGGCTGCCCGAGCTGACCAGGTCGGCACCGACGTCGCCGTAGGAGCGCACCGTCTCCAGGGTGATGCCCCCCGAGACCTCGACGATCGGCCGGCGCCGACCGGTGGCCGCGGCGTGCTCGTCGACCAGCGCGACGCAGGCCCGGGCCTCGTCGGGGGTCATGTTGTCGAGCAGCAGGGCGTCGACGTCGGCGGCCAGGGCCTCGGCCACCTTGTCCCGGGTGTCGCACTCGACGTGGACGGTCCGGGCAGGGAACCAGGCCCGGGCCCGGGCCACCGCCTCGGCCACGCCCACCAGCTCCAGGTGGTTGTCCTTGAGCATCACCCACTCGCTGAGGTTCCCCCGGTGGCTGGCGCCGCCGCCGGCCCGCACCGCCGCCTTCTCCAGCGAGCGCAGGCCGGGGGTGGTCTTGCGGGTGTCCCACACCCGGAGATCCGGCCCGGCGGCGTCGACGAAGCGACGGGTGAGGGTGGCGATGCCGCTCAGGTGGGAGATCAGGTTGAGGGCGGTGCGCTCGGCGGTGAGCATCGGGGCCAGCGGCCCGGTGACCGTGCCGACCACCGACCCCGGCTCGACCGCATCGCCGTCGGCCCGGTGCCACTCGACGGCGAGGCGCTCGTCGACCTGGCGCAGCGCCTCGGTGAAGCAGAGCGTCCCCGCCAGCACCCCGGCGGCGCGGGACCGCACCTCGGCGGTGGCCGTCGCCGTCTCGGGGAGGAGGGCGGCGCTGACGTCACCGAGCGGCGTCAGGTCCTCGGCCAGGGCGCGGGCCACCACCTCGCGGACGGCGGTGACGGGGGGGTCGAAGGCGGCCATGGGCTCCTTGCTAGCCCACCGGGGCGTGACGTCAGGCCGGGGTGGGCGGCGGGGGCAGCAACAGCTCGGGGGCGAGGAGGGCGCCGAGCAGCAGGAGCCGGTGCGGGGCGGCGGCCTCGGAGCCGGGCGGGAGGCGACGGTCGACGAGCAACATCCCGGGCGGGAGGTGGCGACGACCGCCCGGGACGTCCCAGACCGGGGTGAGCCGGGCGACGGTCGCGCCGCTCGGGGCGGTCACCACGACCGGAGCGGCGGGACCGGTGCCGAGGCGGGCCAGCCGGCCCACGACGGTGTCGTCGGCGGCGCGGACCTCGGCCTCCAGGCCCTGGCGGACGTGGCTCGCCTCGACCACGCCGAGCCGGCCCGATGGCGCGCCGATGTCGACCAGCGGGGCGGTGCGACGGGCGGGCCGGGCGGCGGTGAGGGCCTCGGCGCCGTCGGCGGTGCGGACGACGAGCCGGGTGAGCGTGGTCGACGGGCTGACGGCGAGGCGGGACGCGGCGCGACGGGGCCACGAGGGCCGGGGCGGCGCCACCGTGGCGACCTCCCGGTCGGCGGTGGAGAGCAGGTGGCGCTCAGCGCCGGCGGTCCGGCCGTCGAGCAGGAGGAGGTCGGCGTCGAGGTCCGCGGCGGTGGCCCGGTCGTCGGCCAGGACGCGGGGCCCGACGCCGAGGTCGGGGGGCGCCTCCTGCGCCGGGTGGGGCCGGGACCAGGGCTGGTCGGCCACCGGCTCGGTGTCGAGGCTGGCGAAGCCGCCGTCGGCGACGTGCTCGGTCCACTGCTCGCCGTCGTGGAACCGGACCTGGTGGCGCTGCCACGGGTCCGGGTGCCACCCCATGGCCCGCCCGCCCACGTCGGGCCCGGCGGTCGTCGACGCGCCGGGGTCCGACCCCGTCACGGCCCTCAGGGCCGGACCCCCCACGCCAACGGTCGGGACGGGGTCTGACCCCTCGTGACACCCGAGACCGATGCAACCATGGTCCGCCCAGGTTACGACGTCTCGGAGCCGAGCAGGCGAGGCGACCCAGAAGCACAGTGCGCGATGGGGCCCTATCTGCACAGGTCCTAAGGAGCCGAGCCGCCAGGCGAGGCGACCCAGAAGCACAGTG
>CAYQGF010000522.1:0-2590 GCA_964416885.1 uncultured Iamiaceae bacterium | reverse complement strand
ACGTCGTCGGTGGCGGCGTCGAGGGCGTAGATGTCGACGCTCTGCCCCCCGACGTCGAGGGTCCGTCGCGCTCCGAAGCTGTCGCTGGCCATGGGTGTGGATCCCTTCGATCGTGCGAGCGTCGTGAGGGACCGAACCTACTCGCAAGGCATCTCGGCCCGGTCCGCTATCAATAATACAAGTTGCAGACAAGCGGGCCAAGCCCGCCAGCCCCCTGGTCAGGTACCGAGGATGGCGTCCCAGAGGGGGAGGGTGGCGGTGTCGCAGTAGGCCTCGTCGAAGGCGCGTCGGGCGTTGGCGCCCAGCTCGGCCCGCCAGGCCGGGTCGTCGCGGAGCCGACGGACGGCGTCGGCCAGGCCCTGGGGGTCGTCGGCCCGGATGCTGACGCCGCAGCCGAAACGGGCGATGGCGGCGTCGACGTTCGAGCCCTCGGGGCCGACGTAGAGGATCGGCAGCCCGGCGGCCAGGCTGGCGTGGAGCTTGGACGGGCTCATCACCCCGAGGGCGGCGTCGCCCAGGATGATCAGGGCGCACCCGGCGCCGGCCATCACCCCGGGCGTGTCCTCCTTGGGGACGTAGCCCTGCTGGACCACCCGCTCGCCGACCCCGGCCACCTCGGCCGTGCTCCGCAGCTCGTCCCAGCGGGCGCCGCCGCCGAGGAACAGCCAGGCCACGTCGTCCTCCGCGCCGAGCCGGGCCGCGGCGTCGACCACGGTGTCGACCGGGTGCCCGTAGCCCAGGTTGCCCAGGTAGGCGATGACGAAGCGCCCGGCCAGCCGGGCGTCGGCATAGCCGGCCCAGGGCTCCGGGTCGGCGTCGGCGGGGAACGCCGCGGCCGCCTCCCAGTTGGGGATCACGACCGCCGGCGGCCGGCGGGCCCCGGGCGGCCCCTCGCCGTAGCCGTCGAGCAGCAGGTCGCGCATGGCCTCGTCGAGGGCGACCACGTCGTCGACCCGACGGAAGGCCCAGCGGTTCACGGCCCGCAGCAGCCGCGACAGCGGGAAGCCCCGGCGCAACGAGGCGACCGGGGTGAGCGCCCGGCGCACCGCGGCGACGGCTCGCGCCCGCCGGCCCGGCATCGGGTGGGGGCCGGGCTCGCCGCCGGTGCGGGACCCGAGCCGCTCGATCACGTCCGGGTAGCAGTCCATCGACCAGAGCACGACCCGCGTCCGGGGGTGCACCAGCCGGTGGGCGACGACGCTGAGCAGGACGTACGGGGGAGTGGTGAGCGAGACGACGACGTCCTGGCGGCGCAGGGTCAGCATCCGCAGGGTGGCGCCGGCCAGGAAGCTCACGTAGTCGGAGAGCCGCTTGACGACCGTGCCCTTGCCGAGGGCCGGGGTCCAGAGGTGCACGACCCGCACCCCGCCGACGCCCGCGGCCCGGCCCGACCGGGCGCCCAGGTAGCCCTCGCCGCCGGTGACGACCGTGACCCGGTGGCCCCGCCCGGCCAGGTGCTCGGCCAGGGACGCCGTCAGGTGCGCCGTCGGCGCCGGGTCCGGCCGGTAGAACTGGTTGACCAGGGTGATGCGAAGGGGTCGCCGCCCGCCCGTCCGAGGCCGCGTCATCGGCGCTGGGCCGCGGTGACCGCTCCGACCATCTCGTCGACGATGGCGTCGAGCGTCCACTCCTGGCGCCAGCCCGGGTAGTGGCCCCGGAACTTGCCCATGTCGGTGTAGTAGCAGATGTGGTCGCCGACCCGGTTCTGCTCGTCGTAGGTGAGCACGGGGCGGGTGCCGCTGCGCTCGGCGACCATCTCGACGCACTCCAGCAGCGACGCCGCGTTGGCCTTCCCGCCACCGAGGTTGTACGCCTCGCCGGGCCGGGGGTCCTGGGCGAAGGCCCAGATGGCGGAGATCACGTCGGCCGAGTGGATCTGGTCCCGGACCTGCTTCCCCTTGTACCCGAAGATCGTGTACGGCCCCTCCCGCACGGCCTGGGTGACCAGGTAGCTGAGGAAGCCGTGCAGCTCGACGCCGGAGTGGTGGGGGCCGGTGAGGCAGCCGCCCCGGAACGCCACGGTGGGCATCCCGAAGTAGCGGCCGTACTCCTGGGTCATCACGTCGGCCGCCACCTTCGACACGCCGAACAGCGAGTGGGTGGTGTGGTCGATCGACATCGTCTCGTCGATGCCCTGCTCGTAGGCCGGGTCCGCGTAGTCGTAGCGGGTCTCCTGCTCGACCAGGTCGAGCCGGTTGGGGGTGTCGCCGTAGACCTTGTTGGTGCTGAGGGTGACGAAGACGGCCTCGGGGGAGTGCCGACGGTTGGCCTCGAGCAGGTTGAGGGTGCCGACGGCGTTGGTGTCGAAGTCGTCGAAGGGGCGGCTGGCGGCCAGGTCGTGGCTGGGCTGGGCGGCGGCGTGGACGACCAGCTCGTAGCGGCCCCGGGCGAACACCTCGTCGACCGCGGCGCGGTCGCGGATGTCGACCCCGATGTGGGTGTAGCCGGTGCAGACCGCCTCGAGCCGCTGCCGGTTCCAGGTCGTGTCGCCGCCGGGGCCGAAGAAGTCGGCCCGGGTGTTGGCGTCGATGCCGTCGACGGCGAAGCCCATCCGGTCGAAGAACTCGACCGCCTCGGACCCGATCAGCCC
>CAYQGF010000521.1:0-2592 GCA_964416885.1 uncultured Iamiaceae bacterium | reverse complement strand
CGGCCGACGGCGACCCGTGGGAGGCGATCGACGACGTCCCCCAGACGATCGAGCCGCTCGTCGCCCGGTACCGGAGCGACCTCGCCGCCGGTATCCCCGACGCCCCCTGGCCCCCCGTCTACCCGAAGATGCCCGACGAGGCCTCCCGAGTGCACCCCAGCCGCGCCAAGAAGGCCTGACCACCCCAACTTTGTACGGAACCCCGCAGCATGATGCGGAGTCCGTCCAAAGTTCGCCGGTGATGTTGCCGCGTGGGCAAGGGACGTTGCCACGACGGCTGGCCGGCCGCAGGATCGTCGGCATGAGCGAACGACCCGACGTCCCCGACCTCGACACCGCCTTCTCGGCCCCGTACTGGGACGAGCGCTACGCCGGGGTCGACCGGGCCTGGAGCGGCAAGCCCAACCTCCGGCTGGTCGAGGTGGTGGCGGACCTGGAGCCAGGGCGGGCGCTCGACCTCGGCGCCGGTGAGGGCGGCGACGCGGCCTGGCTGGCCGAGCGGGGCTGGGAGGTCGTGGCCGTCGACGTGTCGCAGGTCGCCCTCGACCGGGCCGCGGCGTCGGTCCCCACCGATCGCATCACCTGGCGCCAGGCCGACCTCCGCACCTGGGAGCCCGTCCCGGGCGAGACGTTCGACCTGGTGACCATGCACTACCTGCACCTCCCCCCGCAGCCCTGGGCGCGGATGATCGGCCTGCTCGGCGACGTCGTCCGCCCCGGCGGCCACCTGCTCCACGTCGGCCACCACCGCGACGACATCGCCATCGGCCGCTGGGACGTCCCCGAGCTGATGCCGCCTGCGGCGGACGTCGCGGCCCGTCTCGACCCCGCCGTCTGGGACGTCCTCCGGGCCGACGACCCGACCCGCACCGAGGCCCCCCACCACCAGCACGGGGGCGGGGACGAGGCCACCCCCGTCCAGGTCCGCGACACCGTCGTCCTCGCCCGCCACCGCTGAACCCGCCACCGCCGAACCCCTCGAACTTTGAGCGGAAAAGACCGCCCCGCGGAACAGACCACTCAAAGTTCAGAGGCATACACGTTCGGACGCACATGCAGGAGCCCGCACGCGCCGGAGCCCGACATCGTTGTCGGGCTCCGGTGGGCGGATCGCCGGTCGCCCGGCCTCCGCAGTCCCCCGACCGAGATCGAGGAAGCTCTTGCCCTCCCCGTCGGCCGACGGGAACGGGACGTGAGCCGCTACACGCCGACCAACTCGGCGGAGAGGTACCTGGTCCGGCACAGCGAGCGCTGGAGCTTGCCCGAGGAGGTCTTCGGGAGGGTCCCGGCCGGCACCAGCACGACCTCGCGAGGGGCCAGGCCGACCGACGAGCGGACCCGCTCGACCACCGCGTCGCGCACCGTGCCCGGCGCCTCGCCCTTGACCTCGGCCACCACGACGACCTCCTCGCCCAGACGCCCCTCGACCCCGATGGCGACGACGTTGCCGGGCCGCACCCCGTCGACGTCGCCGACCGCCCGCTCGACGTCCTGCGGGTAGACGTTGCGGCCGCCGACGATGATCAGGTCCTTGATCCGCCCGCACAGAACCAGCTCGCCGTCGACCATGTAGGCCTGGTCGCCGGTGCGGAGCCACTCGCCGTGGAAGGTGTCGGCGGTGACCTCGGGCCGCTTGTAGTAACCGCTGGTCACCGACGTGCCCCGGACCTCCAGCTCACCGACCTCCCGGTCGCGGAGCACGTCGCCGGTGGCCGGGTCGACGATCCGCATCTCCAGCCCGGGGATGGGCCGGCCGAGGAGCGCCAGGCGACGGCTCCCGTCGGCGTCGTCGGGCAGCGGCGCGGCGTAGCGCTCGGTCTCGAGGACCCGGGCGTCGACCACGTCGGTGCGGAGGCCGTCGCCGGCACGGGGGAAGGCCCCCGCGATGCAGACCTCGGCCATCCCGAAGGCCGGGAACACCGCGCCGGGCTGGAGGCCGTGACGGGCACCGGCGTCGATCAGCGCCTCCATCTGCTCGGCGTCGACCGGCTCGGCGCCGTTGAGGGCGACCCGCATCCGGGATAGGTCGAGCCCGTCGAGCCGGCGCAGCGCCCGGGTGGCGAGGACCCAGGCGAAGTTGGGGCCGGCGGTGGCGGTGGCCCCGAAGTCCGACATCCACTGGACCCACCGCGACGGCGAGGCCATGAAGTCCTGCGGTCCGGCCAGAGCCAGGTCGCAACCGGTGGTCATCGGGAGGCTGAGCATCCCGACCAGGCCCATGTCGTGGTAGAGCGGCAGCCACGACACCAGGACGTCGTCGTCGGGGTCGTAGTCGGTCACCTCGGCGATGCCGTCGAGGTTGGCGCACACCGCCCGGTGCGGGAGCATCACGCCCTTCGGCTCCGACGTCGAGCCGCTCGTGAACTGGAGGATCGCCAGCCGGCTGGGGTCGATCCGGGGGGCGACGAAGGCCGCGGGGTCGGCGCCGCCCAGGTCGTCGAGAGAGACGAAGGGCGGGTCGTCGGGCCGCACGTCGACGAACGGTCGCAGCCGCTCGTCGATCAACACCATGGCGGCATCCGCGCTGCGGAGCCGGGCCCGGGTCTGGCCCACGAACTCCTCGATCGACCCCATCCGCATCGGCAGCGGCAT
>CAYQGF010000520.1:0-2610 GCA_964416885.1 uncultured Iamiaceae bacterium | reverse complement strand
GGCCGGAGGGGGCGTCGTCGTGGTCGGTGCGGGCGCGGTCGTCGGGGGCGGCGGAGGTTCGGTGGGCGTCGGGGCCGGCGGTGCCGAGGGGCGCGGTGGCGCGGGGTTGGTCGCCGGTGGGGCTCCGCCCCCGGGACCACCGGCGCCACCCGCTCCGCTCGGGCCGCGGCTCCCGCTCGCCCCCCCGGTCGCGGGGGCCCCGCCGTGATCGTTGCCGGAGGAGCCGCCGGTCGAGCCGGCCTGGCCCCGGTCCGCCGACGAGGAGCCGCCGGTCGAGGTCGGGCCGTGGTCGGAGACGGGACCGGACCGGTTGGCTCGGTGGCCTCCGGCGGGGGTGCCCCCGGCCTCGGAGGTCGCCCCGGTGGCCGAACCGGTGGCCGAACCGGCCGTCGAGCCGGAGGCCTCGATGTCGTCGGCGGCCCGGCTGGCGCGAGCCGGCTCGACCTGGAGCGGGTCGCCGAGCAGGTCGCCCTCGCCCCGGACCTCGGCGGTGGCCACGCTGGCGACCACCTGGTCCGCGCGGGTGCCCGACGGAGCGGGGGCGCCGGCCAGGAGGCTCCCGAGTGCCGATGCGGTGAGGATGCCGGCGGCCAGGGCGGCGAAGACCCGGGCCCGGGTCGGTGTCGCGCCGGCGGTCACCAGGGCCCGGGCGTCATGACGGCGCTCGGGGAGGTCGAGACCGACGGCGATCCGGTCCGGCAGGGCGTCGCGGTGTCGTGGCGTCGACCGTCGAGCCGGTCGTCGCGCCCGCCGCGGCGTCGCCCGCCGGGCCACTGCCGCCACGTCGGTCCCGGCCCGGCCGAGGGTGGCGCCGAGGCGGCCGAGAGGGGCGTCGAGCCGGGCGAGCACCGTGCTGAGCGGGTGGCGCTCGGGGATGGTGAGGTCGACGCCCTGCCAGTCCATCCAGACGTCGACGGCGGCGCCGAGGGCATCGGGGGGCACGGGGAGGTCGAGGGCCGTGGCGGCGGCCCGGAGGTGGTCGTCGACGGCCGGCACCTCGTCGGACAGCGAGCCGACGCGGGCGGCCGCGGCGGCGTCCTCGGCCGACCAGCCTTCGTGGGCCTCCAGCCACGCCGAGACCCGGGCCGACGGGCTGGCGGCGGCGACCTCGTCGGGCAGGACGAGGTCGGGGGCGTCGTCGACCCGGGCGGTGACCGCCAGCTCGTGCCCGGCCGCGACCAGGGCCCGGCCCACCGGGAGCGTCGGGTCCGCCATCCCGGCCGCGATGCCGGCGAGGGTGCGGGTGAAGGCCCGTGCCGTCGCTCGGGTGGCGGTGGCCGTGTCACCCGAGGCCAGTGCGGCGACCCGCCAGACCGACGCGCCGAACCGGTCGAGCAGGGCGGCCGCGGCCGCGGCATCGCCGTAGGCGGCCTTGTCCGCCAGGTGGGCGTCGGACAGGTGGTCGAGCCGGGGGGCGTCCCGGTCGGACATGGTGACCTCCGTGGCCAGGGCCTCGCGCCCGGCGTCGGCCGGGCCCGGTGCCCGGCATCCCCGGGGGGTTCGACGGCCCGGCGCCGCGTCCTGCCCCGGTGGGCACGGGCGGGTCGGGCTGGCATCGGTCCCGTCCCGGGCCTAGCCTGGGTTACTGCGCGGTAACTTCTGTGCCGACGCCGAGCGCCCGACACACCCCTTGGAGGGGCACACCATGGCCGAGTTCTCCCTGGCCCTCAACGAGGACCAGATCCAGATCCAGAAGTGGGTCCACGACTTCGCCGAGACCGTCGTCCGGCCGGCAGCCGAGGAGTGGGACGAGCGGGAGGAGTTCCCGTGGCCCATCGTCGAGGAGGCCGCCAAGATCGGCCTCTACGGCTTCGACTTCATGGCCCAGGCCATGCTCGGCGACCCCACCGGCCTCACCATGCCGGTCGCCATCGAGGAGCTGTTCTGGGGCGACGCCGGCATCGGCCTGTCGATCTTCGGCTCCGGCCTGGCCGCCGCGGGCATCGCCGGCAACGGCACCCCCGAGCAGGTCATGGAGTGGGTCCCGCAGTGCTACGGCACCCCGGAGAAGGTCCAGCTCGGCGCCTTCTGCGTCTCCGAGCCCGACGCCGGCTCCGACGTGAGCTCGCTCCGCACCCGGGCCGTCTACGACGAGGCCAAGGACGAGTGGGTGCTCAACGGCACCAAGGCGTGGATCACCAACGGTGGCATCGCGGACGTCCACGTGGTCGTGGCGGCCGTCGACCCCGAGCTCAAGGGCCGGGGCCAGGCCAGCTTCATCGTCCCGCCCGGCACCGAGGGCCTCTCGATGGGCCAGAAGTACAAGAAGCACGGCATCCGGGCGTCGCACACCTCCGAGGTCGTGCTCGACGACGTGCGCATCCCCGGCTCCTGCCTCCTCGGCGGCAAGGAGAAGCTCGACGAGAAGCTGGCCAAGGCCCGCGAGGCGCTGAACAAGCCGAAGGCCGAGTCCAGCGGCAAGCAGCCGGCCATGGCCACCTTCGAGGCCACCCGCCCGGCGGTGGGTGCCCAGGCCATCGGCGTTGCCCGCGCTGCTTACGAGTACTCGCTCCAGTACGCCCAGGAGCGCACCGCCTTCGGCAAGCCGATCATCAAGAACCAGGCGATCGCCTTCATGCTCGCCGACATGATCACCGAGATCGACGCCGC
>CAYQGF010000519.1:0-2620 GCA_964416885.1 uncultured Iamiaceae bacterium | reverse complement strand
GTCGAGGCCTGTCGAGTGCTCGAGTCACGAGGGCTGGTGCGCTCGCGGCCCCGGTCGGGCTTCTTCGTCGAGCTCAGTCGGCCGGAGAAGCTCGCACCCGTCGCGCCGGCGCAGTCGATGAAGGCCCGTCGGGTCGACGCCGCGCTCTCGCTGCGGCTCAACCTCGGCATCGGCAACCCGCAGCGACCGACCCTCGGGGCCGCGGTGCAGGGAACCGAGCTGATGGCCATCTCGACGGTGAACCGGCTCTTCGCCCAGGCGATGCGGCTCCAGCCGACGGTGTGCCACTCCTACGACGCCCCGCCCGGGAGCCCGGAGCTGCGGCGGGCCGTCGCCCAACACGGCCTCGACGCGGGGTACTCGGTCTCGCCGGACGACGTCGTGGTCACCAGCGGCGCCAAGGAGGCCGTGTACCTCTCCATCCGCGCGGTGACCAGTCCTGGCGACACGGTGGCCATCGAGAGCCCGGCCTACTACGCGCTCCTGGAGGTGCTCGCCTCGCTCGACCTCAAGGTCGTCGAGGTGCCGGCCCACCCGAGCCGGGGCCTCGACCTCGTCGCCCTGGGGGAGGTGCTGACCCGGCAGGAGATCGCGGCGGTCGCCATCGTGTCGAACTTCTCGAACCCCTCCGGGTCGTGCATGAGCGACGACGACAAGCGGGCCCTGGTCGACCTCCTCGACCTCCACGACGTGCCGCTCGTCGAGGACGACGTGTACGGCGACCTCGCCTTCGACGGCAGCCGTCCGAAGGCCGTCAAGGCGTTCGACACCCGGGGCACCGTGCTGTACTGCGGGTCGTTCTCCAAGACGGTGTCGCCCGGGATGCGCGTCGGGTGGGCGCTCCCCGGCCGCTACCAGGACGAGTTCGAGCACCTGAAGCTCGTGGTGAACCAGGCGAGCCCGACCGCTCCGCAGCTGGCCCTGGCCGCGCTCATCGAGGGTGGGGGCTTCGACCGCCACCTCCGACGGGTCCGCCGGCTCTACGCAGAGCAGATGGAGCGGATGATCGACGCCGTCGACCGGGTGTTCCCGTCCGACACGAGGCACACCGATCCTCGTGGTGGTCACGTGCTCTGGGTGCAGGTCCCCGGCCTGGACTCCTTGGACCTCTACGAGCGCGCCGCCGCTCGGGGCATCCACATCGCGCCCGGGCCCTTGTTCTCGGCGGCCGGCGGCTTCCTCGACCACCTCCGCCTGAACACCGGGTTCCCCTGGACCGACCACCTGGCGGCCCAGGTCGCCTCCCTCGGCCAGCTCATCGCCGAGCCGGCCGACCCCGCCGCGCCCTGAGCGGCCATCGAGCGAGAGGTCGACGACGAGCTCGCTTCGGAGATCGAGCGCGTCCGTGCCGAACGGGGTAGTCCTCCGACCGGGTCAGGCGCGGAGGAGCGGGCGTGGGGCGTCGCCGTCGAGCCAGGCCCGCCATCGCTCCTCGACCTCGGTGGTGTCGTGCTGGAGGGGGTGGAAGTCAGGGCGTCGGTAGTCGTCGATGGCGTTGCGGAAGGCCCGGGTGAGGAACGGGTTCTTGCGGAGGCGCCAGAGGCTGGGGGCGAGGCCGAGCCCGATCCAGCTCCTGCGGTCGCGCAGGACACCGGCCGTGGTGTGGTAGCCGGCGATGAACATGAGCGCGAGGCCGGCCATCTTGATGGCTCGAAGCCGGGTCTCCTCGTCCCCCTGGATGGCGCGGTACACGTCGAAGGCGACCGCCTTGTGCTCGCTCTCCTCCACCGCGTGCCAGGCCCAGAAGCGGAGGAACTCGTCGTCGGTCAGCATCCCCGTCAGCTCGGGGCTGGTCAGGAAGGTGTGGGCCATGGTCGCCGTGTAGTGCTCGAGGGCAGAGGTCATCGCCAGGCGAAAGACGGGATCGGGACCCTCCGCCCGCTCCTCGTCGTCGAGGCGTTCGAGCAGGCCCTTGAGCGGGCCGACGCGGGAGGCGAGCCACACCAGGCGGCGCATGCCTGGGGTGAGCGCACCGTCGCTCTCCAGGGTCTTCTCCACGAGCTTGGATCGGTAGCCGAGCTGGGCCAGGCGGTCGTTGAGGCGGCGGTGTTCGCGGCTGTGCATCGCCTCCTGGCCGATGAAGGCGTTGACCTGGCGGCGGAGGTCGGGGTCGGTGACCTGCTCGCGGTAGTGGCGGACGGACTCGACGAACATCTCCTCACCGTCGGGGAACAACCCCGAGAGCGTGGCGATCAGGTGCGACAGGACGACGTCGTCGCGGGCGAAGTCCCGCTCGAGCCGTTCGACGACGTTCGTGAAGTCGATCCGCCGGACCGTGATCTCCCGCTCGGGGTCGCTCGACTGCTGCTGGATGGCTTCCTGCTCTGGCACTGTCCGGCTCCTGGTCAGGTCGGCTGGACGACCGCTCTAGCTCGTCGCCAGGTCGCCGAACGCGTGGTCGACGGGCTCGCAGATGACGACGGGGATCTCCCGCGGGGCCCGCTCCTGGTAGCCGGCGTAGTTCCGGGCCTTGGCCGTGATGCGGGGCCACAGCTCGGCCCGCTCCTCCGCCGTGGCGGTGCGGGCGCGCATCGGGGTCGTGGTGCCCTCGATGGTGATGTCGATGTCGGGGTTGGCGACGAGGTTCTTGTACCAGATGGGGTCGTCGGGGTAGCCGCCC
>CAYQGF010000518.1:0-2626 GCA_964416885.1 uncultured Iamiaceae bacterium | reverse complement strand
CCTCAGCTTCTACCCGGGGGCCAAGATCGGCGTCCTCGGCCACAACGGCGCCGGCAAGTCGTCGCTGCTGGCGATCATGGCCGGGCGCGACGACGGCTTCGACGGCGAGGCCCGCCTCTCCCCCGGCTTCACCGTCGGGCTGCTGGAGCAGGAGCCGCACCTCGACGAGAGCAAGGACGTCAAGGGCAACGTCATGGACGGCGTGGCCGAGGTGGCCGGGCTGCTGGAGGCCTACGACGCCTGCCTCGCCAAGTACGCCGACCCCGACGCCGACTACGAGAAGATCGGCGAGGAGCAGGCCCGCCTGGAGGCCGAGATCGCGGCCAAGGGGGCCAACGACCTCGACCGCACCATCGAGGTGGCGATGGACGCCCTGCGCCTGCCGCCCGGCGACGCCGAGGTCGGCCCGCTGTCCGGGGGCGAGAAGCGCCGGGTCGCCCTGTGCCGGCTGCTGCTGTCGGCGCCGGACCTGCTGCTGCTCGACGAGCCCACCAACCACCTCGACGCCGAGTCGGTGGCCTGGCTGGAGCGGTTCCTGCGCGACTACGCCGGCACCGTCGTGGCCATCACCCACGATCGCTACTTCCTCGACAACGTCGCCGGCTGGATCCTGGAGCTGGACCGGGGCCGGGGCATCCCCTTCGAGGGCAACTACTCGTCGTGGCTGGAGCAGAAGCAGGCCCGGCTGGCCCAGGAGGACAAGGCCGACAGCGCCCGGGGCCGCACCCTCCAGCGCGAGCTCGAGTGGGTGCGGATGGCGCCCAAGGCCCGGCAGGCCAAGGGCAAGGCCCGTCTCGCCGCCTACGAGAAGCTGCTGGCCGAGTCCAAGGCGGCCGAGGGCCGCGACCGCGACCGCGACCTCCAGATCGCCATCCCGGCCGGCGAGCGGCTCGGCGACCAGGTGATCGAGGTCGACGGGCTGAGCAAGGGCTACGGCGACCGGCTGCTGATCGACGACCTGTCGTTCTCGCTGCCCAAGGCCGGCATCGTCGGCGTCATCGGCGGCAACGGCGTGGGCAAGACCACCCTGTTCCGCATGCTGACCGGCGGCGAGGAGCCCGACGCCGGGACGATCACGGTCGGCTCGACCGTCCAGCTCGCCTACGTCGACCAGAGCCGCCAGAGCCTCGACCCCGACGCCACGGTGTACGAGGAGGTCACCGGCGGCCGCGACGACATGGTGGTCGGCGGGCGCACCGTCAACGGCCGGGCCTACTGCGCCCAGTTCAACTTCAAGGGCAGCGACCAGCAGAAGAAGGTCGGAGTGCTCTCCGGCGGTGAGCGGAACCGGGTCCACCTGGCCAAGGTGCTGAGCGAGGGCGGCAACGTCCTGCTGCTCGACGAGCCCACCAACGACCTCGACGTCGACACCCTGCGGGCACTGGAGGACGGGCTGGAGTCCTTCCCCGGCTGCGCCGTGGTCATCAGCCACGACCGTTGGTTCCTCGACCGCATCGCCACCCACATCCTGGCCTTCGAGGGCGACAGCCAGGTCCGCTGGTTCGAGGGCAACTTCAGCGAGTACGAAGCGTTCCGCAAGGCCGAGCTCGGCTCCGCCGCCGACCAGCCCCACCGGGTCAAGTACAAGAAGCTGACCCGCTAGGCCGGTCGCGGGCG
This sequence comes from uncultured Iamiaceae bacterium, assembly GCA_964416885.1. Taxonomy (GTDB): domain Bacteria; phylum Actinomycetota; class Acidimicrobiia; order Acidimicrobiales; family Iamiaceae; genus Iamia. The sequence continues at coordinate 1,009 of CAYQGF010000518.1, read as the reverse complement.
ATCGGGTCGGTCGGTGCCGGTCCTCCTGCTCCACCCCCTGCCGCTGGACGGCTCCGCGTTCTCGGGCGTCGAGCTCGGCCCGACCGGCGAGGACGTCGTCGCCCCGACGCTGTACGGGAGCGGCGACGACATCGCGTCCTGGGCCGAGGCCGCCCTCGACCAGGTCGGGCCCGGCCGGCTGGTGGTCGTCGGCACCTCGATCGGCGGGTCGTGCGCCATCGAGGTCGCCCGCCTGGCCCCGGCCCGGGTCGCCGCCCTGGTGCTGACCGGCACCAAGCCGGGGCACCGTCCCGAGCCGGCCCTCCGCGACGAGGCGGTCCGCACGCTGGAGGTCGACGGCCTCCGGGCCGCGTGGGAGCGCTACTGGCGGCCGCTGTTCGGCCCCGACGCCTCGGCCGAGTGCGTCGAGCGGGGGTGGCGAACGGCCGAGGCGCGGGGCGTCGAGGCGATCGTCGCCGGCGTGCGGGCCTTTCACTCCCGGCCCGACCGGGCCGCCTTCCTGGCCGCGTGGCCCGGGCCGACCTGGGTCGTCAGCGGCGACCACGACATCGACCCGTCGCGGGACCAGCGGCTCGCCCGGTCGCTCCCGGACGGCCGGTTCAGGCTCGTCGGTGGGTGCGGCCACTACCTCCCGCTGGAACGGCCCGACGCCCTGGCGTCGATCGTGGCCGAGGCGACCGCTTCCGGCCTCGGTCTCAGGGGCGGCAGAAGGCGGCGGTGATGCGGTTGAAGGTGTCGGCCGCCTCCCACTGGAGGAAGTGGCCGGCGTCGGGGACGATCAGCGGGCCGGTGCAGTCGAGGCAGGCGGCCGCCATCTTCTGCGGGAACGACGGCAGCACGACGTTGTCGTCGGGGCCGTAGAGCACCAGCGTCGGCACCGGGGTCTGCTCGAACAGGCGGGGCGTCTCCTCCATGGGCCGGCGCCCGGCGCTCTGCTCGTAGACGGCCCACGAGGCCCGCAGCTTCTCGGCGTCGCCGTAGGGCTCGGCGTGGAAGGCGACCTGGGCGG
>CAYQGF010000517.1:0-2626 GCA_964416885.1 uncultured Iamiaceae bacterium | reverse complement strand
CGGTCTGGTACCGCTCGGGGTCGTCGAGGGTGGCGTGGATGTAGGGCGGCAGCGGCACCTCGCCCACCGCGTCGAGGGCGGCCTCGTCCCCGAGCGTGACCCGGCGGACACCGTCGCCCAGCTCGTCACCGACGGCCATGCGGAGGGCCCCGGCGGTCAGCGTCGTCCCCGGGGCGACCCGCCGGCCGGGCCGGACCAGCGCCCGCCACGTCCCCGTCGGCTCCCGCTCCAGCAGCAGGACCTCGACGGCCCCGCCGGTGGGCTTGGTGGCGTGGATGCGGGCCGGCAGCACCCGGGTGTCGTTGACGACCAGGACGTCGCCCGGCTCCAGCAGGGTCGGGAGGTCGCGCACGCCCCGGTGGTCGGGCGGGGCCAGCGGGCCGCGGTCGACCAGCATCCGGGCGCTGTCGCGGGGCTCGACCGGCACCTGGGCGATCCGCGCCTCCGGCAGCTCGTAGGCGAACGCCTCGACGGGCGTCCTCTCCCCGAACCGGTGATCGGATTCCCCGTCGGCGCGGGGAATCCGATCACCGGTTCGCAGGGGGGCGGGCGGCATCGAGGGCCTCCAGGGCGGCGCCGGCGAGGATGCGGGCGCCGAGGGCGATGGCGGGCTCGGCGACGTCGAAGCCGGCGGCGTGGATGTCGATGGGCTCGGCCCCGGCCGGGGTCACGCCGAGGCGGACGAAGGCGCCCGGCACCCGGTCGAGGAACCAGGAGAAGTCCTCTCCGCCGCCGCTCTGGCGGGTCGGCAGCACGCCACCGGCCCCGACGACGGCCTCGCAGGCCCGGCCGGCCAGCCCGGTGGCCCACGGGTCGTTCTCCACCGGCGGGGCTCCGACGCGGTGGTCGAGCTCCCAGGTCGCGCCCAGCGGCTCGGCGACCCCGGCCACCAGCGTCGGGAGGAGGCGGCCGGCGTCCTCCCACCCGGCCCGGCCGGTGGCCCGCAGCGAGCCCCGCAGCTCGGCGGTGCTGGGGATGACGTTGGCGGCGTCGCCGGCGGTGATGGCGCCGAAGGTCAGGTTGACGCCGTCGCGGGGGTCGGTGAGCCGGTCGAGCGAGGCCGGCAGGTCGACCGCGAGCCGGGCCGCCACGTTGACCAGGTCGGCGGTGCGGTGGGGCCGGGCGGTGTGGCCGCCGGGGCCGGTGAGCCGGATCACCACCATGTCGGTGGCGCTGGTGATCGGCCCGGGCGACAGCCCGACCTGGCCGACCTCCAGGTGGGGGTCGCAGTGCAGGGCGAAGATGGCTGCGGCGCCGTCGACCCGGCCGGCCTCGGCGAGGGGCCGGGCCCCGGACGGGATCGACTCCTCGGCCGGCTGGAACACGATGCGCGCCCGGGCCGGACGGCCGCGCAGGACCTCGGCCAGGGCCAGGGTGGCCCCGACGGCGGCCGCGGTGTGGACGTCGTGGCCGCAGGCGTGGCACACCCCGGGGACCGTCGAGCGGTACGGGACGGCCTTGATGTCGTCCATGCGGAGGGCGTCGATGTCGGCCCGGAGCGCGACCAGCGGCGTGGTCGGGTCCGTGCTGCCGACCTCGGCGACCAGGCCCGTGGCCCCCTCCCCGGGGCTGACGGCGACGCCCCGAGCGGCCAGCAGGTCCCGCAGCACGGTGGTGGTGCGGACCTCCTCCCACGACGGTTCGGGGTGGGCGTGCAGGTCCCGCCGGAGGGCCACAAGATCGGCCTCGACCGCGGCGACGGCCCGCTCGATCGCCTGGTGGTCGGCCTGGGTCATGAAGGCGAGAGCAGCACGCCGGGCGTGTCCGACGCCAGCTCGGCCACCAGCAGGTCGACCACCGGGCGCAGGCCGGACGGTCCGCTGGCCCCCTCGGCCACCGCGGCCCGCTGGCGCTCGTAGCTGGCCCCGCCCTCGACGATGGTGTCCACCCGGGCCAGCTCCTCCTCGCAGCCCAGCCGGGCCGCGACGGGCGCCATCTCGGCCAGCAGGTCGGCGATGGCGGCCCGCACCGGCTGCTGGGTCCCCTGGTCGTCGACGATCACATCGGCGTCGAGGCCGTAGCGCCCGGCCCGCCACTTGTTCTGGCGCAGGACCCAGTCCCGGTGGCGGGGCAGCGTGAAGCCCCGGTCGAACAGGGTGTCGAGGTGGGTCACCAGGCACTGGGCCAGCGCCGCCACGGCGGTGACCTCCGACAGGGTCGGGATCCCGTCGCACATCCGCAGCTCGACGGTGCCGAAGTCGGGGTGCGGGCGGATGTCCCACCACACCTCCCGCACGGTCGAGATGGCCTGGGACGACACGAGCGTCTCCATGAACTGCTCGAAGTCCTCCCAGTTCTCGATCGGCGCCGGCAGCCCGGCGGTGGGGAGGCCCTCGAACACCTTGCTGCGGCACGAGGCCAGCCCGGTGTCGTGGCCCTCCCAGTACGGGCTCGACGCGCTGAGGGCCAGCAGGTGCGGGATGTAGCCGGCCAGGGCGTTGGCGATGGCGACCGCCTTCTCCGGCGACCGCACGCCGACGTGGACGTGGACGCCGAAGATCTGGAGGCGGCGGGCCATCCACTGCATCTCGTCGATCAGCCGGGCGTAGCGGGGGTTGGGGCTGACCTCCTGGTCGTGCCACGAGGAGAACGGGTGGGTCCCCGAGCACATGAGGGCCAGGCCCCG
>CAYQGF010000516.1:0-2642 GCA_964416885.1 uncultured Iamiaceae bacterium | reverse complement strand
CCCCGGCCCGCTCCTTGGCCGACGTGCGCGCCCACGCCCCCTGGACGGCCCGGGCGGCGGCGACGGCATCGGCCACGTCCTCGGCGGTGCCGGAGGGGACCGCCCCGACCACCTCGCCGGTGAGCGGTGTCCGCACCTCCAGGACGGCGCGCCCCTCGCGGGGGACGTCGACCCGGCGGGCCAGCCGGTCGAGCTCGCTCCGGCCCGGCCGGAACGCGGTGGTGGACGTGGCGTCGCCGGTGGTCTGGTCACCCATGCCCGGAGGCTACGGCGTTGCCTGCGGCCCGGAACAGGGCGCCGACCGAGGTGCCCCGGATCAGGTGAGGGCGATGACCGTGAGGCCGAGGACCGACAGGCTCAGCGTGAGGGCGGTGGCGCCGAGGATGCCCCTCGGCGTGGCCAGGTCGGGCCACGGTGGTCCGTCCATGACGGCGAGCGCGGTGGCCCGGGAGCGGGAGCGGACGTCGGCCCTGCGGCCCACCGCGGCGGTGACCCCGAGCGCCGCCGCGAGGACGGCGAGGGCGACCTCGGTGTGGCCCGACACCCGGGCGAGCAGCGCGGTCGTGGCGAGGGCCGAGAGGTTGGTGCGGCGCCAGGCGAGGGTGGTCCGCTCGTTCTGGACGCCGAGGTCGAGCGGCGACTCCTCGGGCGCCTGGGCCGTGCCGCCCCCGGTCTCGGTCATCCCTCCACCAGCACGAAGACCAGGGCACCGAGGGCGACCACGGCGAGGGTGAGGGCGACGACCTGCGGGCTGCGGCTGGGCGGGAGCGGCTCGCGTCGGCGCAGCGCCAGCTCGGCCCGGTGCCAGCGCCGGAACGACGAGGCCGCCAGCAGACCGCCCAGCGTGACCAGCACGACGGCCAGGGTGGTGCGGCTCCATGCCGGGAGCTCGTCGCCGAACGCGTCGACGCCGAGCCCGCCGGCCATCAGGGCGAGGGAGGTGCGCAGCCAGGCCAGGAAGGTGCGCTCGTTGGCGAAGGTGAACCGGGGGTCCGGGGCGGATCCCTCGGCGAGGAGACGAGCCCACCAATCGGGCCCACGGGTCGTCACGGCGTCGACAGTAGGCGCCTGATCGTCAATCCCCCGCGGCGACGGGGAATGGGCCGGAGCTACGGTCACTTCATGAGCTGGGTGGACTTCGAGGACAGCATCCTCGGCCGGGTGGTGGTCGAGCTCCAGCCCACCGTGGTCGAGGTCTTCCAGGCCCGGGTGCAGGAGACGACCCGCATCCACCTGCGGATGCTGGCCGTCGACCTCCTGGGGCCGAACGCCCAGGGCCACCACCAGGTGCGCCTCGCCGTCGCCGGTGGCCCGGGCCTCACCCTGACGACGAGCGAGCAGTGGTGGGGCCGGCTGTGGCCGTGGGTCGAGCAGGTCCGCCAGGCCCAGGTCCCCTTCGCCTACACCGGCTACTGAGCGGTCAGAAGGCGGAGTAGCCGCCGTCGAGGAGGAGGGTGTCGGCGGTGTGGAAGGCGCTGGCCGGGCTGGCCAGGTAGACGGCGACGGCGCCGAAGTCGTCGGGGGCGCCCCAGCGGCCCACCGGCATCCGGGGGAGCACCTTGTCGCGGAACCGGTCCCAGGTCAGGACCGGCTCGGCCAGGGCCGTCATCGTCCAGCCGGGGAGGACGGCGTTGGCCCGGATGTCGTGGCGGGCCAGCTCGATGGCGATCGACTTCACCATCGAGATCAACGCCCCCTTGGACGCCGAGTAGGCCTGGCCCCGGGGCTGGCCGTGGATGGCGGCCAGGCTGGCGATGGCCACCAGGCTCCCGCCGTCGCCCTGGGCGACCATCGGCTTGGCCGCCTCCCGCATCGTCAGGAAGGCGCCCTCGACGTTGGTGGCCATCACCCGCCGGAACTCGTCGAGCCCGGTGTCGAGGAACGACGTCCCCCCGCCGCCCACCCCGGCGTTGGCGATGCAGGTGTCGACCCGGCCCAGCTCCTCGACGGTGCAAGCCATGGCCGCGACCACCGCCTCCTCGTCGGTGACGTCGACCGAGAGGGCGAGGGTGCGACGTCCGGTGGCCGCGGCCAGCGCGGCCGCGGCCTCCTCGACCGGACCGGGCCGCCGGCCCCACAGGCAGACGTCGCTGCCGGCGTGGGCCAGGGCGGTCGCCATCGACAGCCCGATGCCGGTACCGCCGCCGGTGACGACGGCGACCTGCCCGGTGAGGTCGAAGGGGTTGGTCAGGTCGGTCACGTCGGGTCCCTCAGCAGTCCGGTCAGCGGGCGTAGAGGGCCTCGATCTCCTCGGCGAAGGTGGTGTGGACGCCGCGGCGCTTGAGCTTGGAGGTCGGGGTGAGCAGCTCGGAGTCCGGCATCCACTCCTCGCCCAGCACCTTGACCTTCTTCACCCGCTCGGCGTTGTTGAAGTCGGCCATGGCCTCGGCCAGGCCCTCGTCGATGGCGGCCTGCACGTCGGGGTGCTCGGCCAGCTCGGCCAGCGTCAGGGCCTCCAGGCCGTGTGCCTTGGCCCACACCGGCGCCTCGTCGGGGTCGAGGACCACCAGCGCCGACACGAACGGGCGCTGGTCGCCGATGGCGCAGGCCTGGCCCACCAGGGGGATCGACTTGAGCGCCGCCTCCAGGTTGGCCGGGCTGATGTTCTTGCCGCCGGCGGTGATGATCAGTTCCTTCTTGCG
>CAYQGF010000515.1:0-2668 GCA_964416885.1 uncultured Iamiaceae bacterium | reverse complement strand
GTCGGTGCGGGAGCCGACCAGCAGGGCCCGATGGTCCGGGAGGGGGTGGAAGTAGCCGACCTCACCGGGCACGGAGACCCGACCGGCCCGGCGGGGGGCGGCGGGGTCGGACACGTCGATCACCAGCACCTGGCGTCCGAAGAAGCCGGTGGAGACCAGCACCCGGCCGTCGACGAAGCGGACCGCGGCGACCGCCCCCTCACCGTCCGCGATGTCGGTGACGGCTGCCGCGGGGTCGAGCCCGCCACTGCCGTCGGGGGTCATGATCGTCATGTCGATGGCGACGTCGGGTTGCTGCGCCCACGGCGTGCCCGACGTGGTGACGACCGCCAGTGCGCCGCCGACCTCACCGAAGGCGAACTGCCCGACGGTCGAGCCGTCGACCACACCCGAGCCCACGTAGGTGGGAGCCTCCTCGTCGTCGGCGAAGGCGAACTCGTGCACCGCGGTGCGCCAGTCGTCGAACTCCAGCCGCTCCCGGTCGATCGGGTCGACCCACACCTCGGAGCTGATCGCCACCTTCTCGGTGCCGGCGTAGAGGGTCGTGGCCGGGGCGACGATCGAGGTCGCCGCCGGGGCGAAGGCGTCGCCCATCGGGAACGTCACCATCGAGGTCATGGCGACGCCGGCGAAGGTGTCGGGGACGTAGACCCGGTCGCACGGCACCAGCGGCTCCGGGTCGCGGCCGTCACGCTGCCAGTCGGGCACCCAGTCCGCCGCGGTCGAGGAGGCCACGGTGCGCCGGTTCTGGTCCAGGGCGGTGGCCACCGACGCCGGGGTGGTCGGCATCACGAAACCGAGGTCGGCCATGTTCGAGGTCGTCACCATCCGGACCTCGCCCGCGACCAGCCGGGCCGAGACCAGGGAGCCCTCGATCCGCACGCGGTCGGTGACGCTCGGGGCGGCCGGGTCGGCGGCGTCGACGAAGGTGACGGTCAGGTACGGCACCGCGGCCCGGGTGGCCGACGGGTCGCCCTCCACCGGGTCGGAGACCTCGACCTCGGAACCGAACACGACGACCTGGGCGTCGGCGACGAGGAGGTCGCTCACCCGACGCTGGTGCTCGTCATCGCCGCCGCCCGGGGTGACGTCGAGGGTCGAGAGGACCTGGCCCGCGGCAGGGTCGGTGACCCGGAGGTTGCCCCGGCCGTCGAGGTCGTAGACCAGGGCGCCCTCGGCCTTGACGAAGTCGAGCTCGTCGACCCCCTCGACCTGGACGTTGGTCCCGAGGGTCTCACCGCCGCCGGCGCCACCGGCACTGTCGTCGGTGTCGGCGGCGTAGGCGGTCGCCGCGTTCCGCGCCGCGCCGCTCTCCTCGACGGCCCAACCGACCTGGTCGAACCCCGTCCCGAAGCCCCCGAAGCCCCGGCTGCCGACGTGCTCGGCGCCGACCCGACGGAGGTCGTCCATCAGGGCGCCGCAGTCGGCATAGCTCGTCACCGTCGGGACCAGCTCGACCTCGGTGGGGTCGACGGGCTGGTCGTCCAGCCCGGCGAGGATCCGCTCGACCTCGTCGGCGGCGGGGGCACCGGGACGGCCGGCCGCCATCTGCAGGTCGGGGGCATCGTCGCGGGCCGCGAGGACGGCTCCGGCCATCGCCGCGACCGCGACCACAGCGGCCGCGGCCGCCAGGAGGCCCCGGCGGCGGGACCGGCGGCGGAGGGCACCGAGCTCGACCGCGACGGGGTCCAGCCCGGGGCTGCGCTCCCGCAGCCGCACCCCGGCCGCATCCAGCACCGGGTCGTCGGTCTCGTTCCGGTCGTCGTCCGGTCCGGTTCGCTCGCGGGGCTCGCTCACTGCTCGACACCTCCTGGGGTCGCGTAGGCCTGGACCGCGGGCGAGGACCGAAGGGCGATCCGGCCGCGGTGGAGGAGCGACTTCACCGCCGGGACGGTGGTCCCGAGGGTGGTGGCGATGTCGCCGATGCCGAGGTCGGCGCCATAGCGCAGGGCGATGGCCACCGCCTGGTCGCGGGGCAGGGCGCGCACCGCGGCCCAGAGCCCCTCGTCGTCGAGGACGGCCAGCGGGTCGTCGCGGTCGGCGCCGGGGGGTGGGGTCATGGCCCCGACCCGCTGCACCACCCGGATCTCGGTCGACGCCCGGCGCCGGGCCGAGATCGCCTGGTTGATGGCGACGCGCCGGGCCCAGGCCCCGGGCCGGTCGAGCCGGGACACCCGGGACCAGCGTCGGTAGCAGCGCTCGAAGGCGTCCTGGACGATCTCCTCGGCCTGGTGCCGGTCACCGACGATCACGGTCACGGCCGCGATCAGGCTCCCACTCTCGCGCTGCACCAGTTCCCCGAAGTCGACCATCCCGTTCCTCCGACGTACACACGCACGAGCCGGTTCCCCGGTCGCGCCGATGTCGGGGTCAGGCGTCGACGTAGGCGGCCAGGTGCTGGCCGGTGAGGGTCTTCTCCTTCGCCGTCACCAGGTCGTGGGGCGTGCCCTCGAAGACGACCTGGCCGCCGTCGTGGCCGGCACCGGGGCCGAGGTCGATGATCCAGTCGGCGTGGGCCATCACCGCCTGGTGGTGCTCGATGACGACGACGGTCTTGCCGCTGGCCACGAGCCGGTCCAGCAGCGCGAGCAGCTGTGCCACGTCGGCCAGGTGCAGACCGGTCGTCGGCTCGTCCAGCACATAGATGTCGCCGGGCTCCCCCATGCGG
>CAYQGF010000514.1:0-2674 GCA_964416885.1 uncultured Iamiaceae bacterium | reverse complement strand
CTGTCGATGGACTACGAGGTGTTCCTGCTGTCGCGCATCAAGGAGGAGCACGACGCCGGGCGGGACACGACCGCGTCGGTGGCGGTCGGGCTGGAGCGCACCGGTCGCATCGTCACCGCCGCCGCCGTGCTGATCAGCGTCGTGTTCATGTCCCTCGCCACCAGCCAGGTCAGCTTCATCAAGCTGTTCGGCATCGGGCTCACCCTGGCGGTGCTGATGGACGCCTTCGTCATCCGGGGCACGCTGGTGCCCGCCTTCATGCGCCTGGCCGGCGACGCCAACTGGTGGGCGCCCCGCTGGCTGCGCTGGGTCCACGACCGCATCGGGATCTCCGAGTCGGTCGACCTCGACGACGAGGGCGGCGACGACCGCTCGCGCCGGGACGACGATCGGAGCGACGGCACCGGCCCGCCTAGCGTGGGGACGACCGACGGCTCCCGCGTCGAGGAGCCGGTGCCCGTGGGAGCCGGATGACACACGCGACCGCCACCGTCCGGCCCCGCTCCCGACGAGGCGAGGGAGAGCGGCTCCGGGAGGAGATCCTGGCCGCGGCCGAGCACCTCCTGGTGGAGACGGCCTCGGAGGACGCCGTCTCCATCCGCGCCGTGGCCCGGGCCGTCGGGGTCACGCCCCCGTCGATCTACCGGCACTTCGCCGACAAGGACATCCTCCTGCTCGAGGTGTGCCGGCACAGCTTCGACCACTTCTCGGCCGCCCTCGAACGCGAGCTCGACGCCTCGGACAGCTCCGACCGGACGGCGCAGCTCACCCAGCTCGCCCACGCCTACATCCGCTACGCCCGGGAGTTCCCCGAGCACTACCGGATCATGTTCATGTCGCGCTTCGAGCTGTCGGCCCAGGCCTACGCCGAGGAGGTCGTGGCCGAGGGGTCGAGCTTCGCCCTGCTGCTGCGCTTCGCCCAGGACCTGATCGACAGCGGCCGGGTCCGGCCCGAGGTCGCAGCCCGGGGGCCGCTGCACCTCGTCCTGCTGTTCTGGTCGACGGTCCACGGGCTGGCGTCGCTGCTGGTGGCCAAGCCCGGCCTCCCCTGGCTCGACGACACCGCGGTCGAGGACGACCTCATCTCGGCCGCCCTCCGCGGCATCCTGCTCCCCGACTGACGTCCGTTCCGGGAGGCCGGTCGGGTCGGGGCCGATCGGGTCAGGTCAGGCGAGCCAGGCGCTGGGCGACGGGCTCGGTGTCGACCGGGGGGAGGGCCAGCTCGACGACCCGGCGCTCCGAGGTCACCACGATGATCTCGGCATCGGAGCCGTGGAAGGCCTCGGTCCGGTAGCGGACGGGGCGGACCGAGACCTCCAGGGGCGCCTCGAAGGTGACGGGCGCCGCGCCCTGCCGCGTGACCAGGGCGACCTCGGAGGGATCGTCGACGACGAAGCTGGCCTCGGCCGCCGTCCCGCCCTCGCCCGGGAGGCGGAGCCGGCCGTCGACCCACGCGGCCCAGCCCCGGGACGTGGTGCGACGGGCCTTGCACGGCAGCGCGACGGGCTCGCCGGCGGCCAGGCGCTGCCGACGAACGGCGAGGGCACGCTTGGCGCGACGGCCGCGGAAGCGGGGGCTCTTGGAGCTCACGGGGATCGGGTCACGATGAAGAGGGGGACGCGCGTCCGGGCCACCACGAGCGCCGGGCACGACGACGGACGCACCGGGCCGAGCGCAGCGAGACGACCAGACACATGAAGCGGCCCCGGGCGACGATGCCCGGGGCCGCACCAGAGAGTGGTTGTGCCGGCTCAGCGGGCCTGGAGGGCCTCGATGAGCTTGGGCAGGACCTTGTGGACGTCGCCGACGATGCCGAGGTCGGCCACACCGAAGATCGGGGCCTCCTCGTCCTTGTTGATGGCGATGATGTTCTTGGAGCCCTTCATGCCCACCATGTGCTGGGTGGCGCCCGAGATGCCGGCGGCGATGTAGACCGTCGGCTTCACGACCTTGCCGGTCTGGCCCACCTGGAGGGAGTAGGGCACCCACCCGGCGTCGACGATGGCCCGCGAGGCACCCGGGGCGCCCTTGAGCAGCTTGGCCAGCGTCTCGATCATCTCGAACTTGTCGGACTCGCCGAGGCCACGGCCGCCGGCGACGACGATGGCGGCCTCGTCGAGCTTGGGGCCCGAGGTCTCCTCGACGTGCCGGTCGAGGACCTTGGCGGTGCCGCTGTTGCCGGTGTCACCGGCGGCCAGGGCGGCCACCTCGGCCGCACCGCCACCGGTCTCCTCGGCCACGAAGGACTTCGGCCGGAAGAGGGCGAGGGCGGGAGCGCCGGCGGCGAACTTGGTCTTGACGATCTGCGTGCCACCGAAGATCGGCGTCGACACCGCGAGGGCGTCGCCGTCGAGCTCGACGTCGGTGTTGTTCGACAGGACGGGCTTGTCGAGCTTCACCGACAGGCGGGCGGCGATGTCGCGACCGTCGTAGGTGGTGCCGAAGAAGACGGCGTCAGGGGCGCCGCCCTCGAAGGCGGCGGCGAGGGCGGCCGCGACGTGCACGCCCTGGAGGCCGTCGACCTCACCGGTGGCGTGGACCGTGCTGACGCCGTGGGCGCCGAGCGTCGCGGCGATGCCGTCGGCCGAACCGCCGACGAAGGCCTCGACGCTGTCGGCGAGGGTGCGGGCCTTGGCGATGATCTCGAGGGTGATCGGGGCGACCTCGCCCTCGT
>CAYQGF010000513.1:985-2681 GCA_964416885.1 uncultured Iamiaceae bacterium | reverse complement strand
CGCGGACGAGGTGATGGCCGGCTTCGGTCGCTGCGGCGAGTGGTTCGCGGTCGACCGCTGGGGCGTCACCCCCGACCTGATCTGCTTCGCCAAGGGCGTCAACTCCGGCTACGTCCCCCTCGGCGGGGTCATCATCTCCCAACGCATCGCCGACACCTTCGCCGAGCGCCCCTACCCCGGCGGGCTCACCTACAGCGGCCACCCGCTGGCCTGCGCGGCGGCGGTCGAGTCGATCAAGGTGTTCGAGGACGAGGGCGTCATCGACCACGCCCGCATGCTCGGCGCCGAGGTCATCGGCCCCCGGCTGGCCGAGATGGCCGAGCGCCACCCGTCGGTCGGCGAGGTGCGCGGCCTCGGGGCCTTCTGGTGCCTCGAGCTGGTGAAGGACCGGGCCACCCGCGAGCCCCTCGTCCCGTTCAACGCCTCCGGCCCGGCCGCGGCGCCGATGGCCGAGGTCGTCGGGGCCTGCAAGAAGAGCGGCGTCATCCCCTTCGCCGCCGGCAACCGGCTCACCGTGGTGCCGCCGCTGACCACGTCGGTCACCGACGCCGAGGACGGCTTGGCCCGCATCGACGAGGCCCTCGCCGTCGCCGACGCCCACGTCGCCGGCTGAGGGCCGTCACCGAGCCGCGGGCTCCCTGACGGCGGTCCGCGGGCCGGGCCGAACCTGACCCTCGAGTTGACGTCGAGGCCTTGACGCTCACGGAGCGGGGCACCGATCGCTGCTGACCAGCGGATCGGTGTCCTCCTGGAGCCGACGAAAGCGACCGGACAGCGGCCGCTCGTACGTTCGCCGCGGCTCGTCGCCGCCCCGGCGCCGGCGAGCCCGCCCACCCGTCGCCCCCATCCTCAGCAGGGGAGATCATGTCGACCCACTCCGGTTCCTCCCGACCGACGGCCACGACCGTCCGGAGCGCAGCGGGGACGGTGATGCTCCTCCTGGTGACCACGGTCGCGGCGGTGACGTCCGCCGTCGCCGCCCCGGCGGCGGCGGGCGCCGAGCCGGCGAGGGTCTGGGCCGGCCTCTCGACGGGAGGGTCGTACGTCTGTGGCGTGACGCCGGACGGTCAGGGGTTCTGCTGGGGCGACGACAGCTACGGCCAGCTCGGCAACGGCGCCGGTCTCGGCAGCCAGGTGTCGCCGGCACCGGTGGACACGCCGGCGGGGGCGGCGTGGGCGAGCATCTCGGCCGGCGGCCTCCATTCGTGTGGGGTGACGACCGAGGGCGACGGGTTCTGCTGGGGCCACGACGGCAAGGGTCAGCTCGGCAACGGTGCCGCGGCCACCGAGGTCCAGGTGTCGCCGTCGCCGGTGGACACGCCGGCCGGGGTGAAGTGGGCGAGCATCTCGGCGGGGCACAACTCTTCGTGTGGGGTGACGACCGAGGGCGCGGCGTTCTGCTGGGGCGACGACACCGCGGGCCGGCTGGGCAACGGCGCCACGCTCACCGAGGTCCAGGTGTCGCCGTCGCCGGTGGACACGCCGGTCGGGGTGGTGTGGGCGAGCATCTCGGCCGGCTACCTGCACACGTGTGGGGTGTCGACCGAGGGCGCCGGGTTCTGCTGGGGCTCCGACGCCGGCGGCCGGGTGGGCAACGGGCCCGGTCTCGGCAGCCAGGCGTGGCCGTCGCCGGTGCCGGTCGACACGCCGGTCGGGGTGGTGTGGGCGAGCATCTCGGCCGGCTACCTGCACACGT
>CAYQGF010000513.1:0-885 GCA_964416885.1 uncultured Iamiaceae bacterium | reverse complement strand
GTGGGGTGTCGACCGAGGGCGCCGGGTACTGCTGGGGCGACGACGTGGACGGTCGGGTGGGCGACGGTGGCGGTATCGGTGACCAGCTGCAGTCGCCGTCGCCGGTGGACGGTCCGGCCGGGGTGAAGTGGTCGAGCATCGTGGCCGGGGACTGGCACTCGTGTGGGGTGACGACCGAGGGTGCGGCGTTCTGCTGGGGCGACGACAGCCGAGGTCAGCTCGGCAACGGCACCGGTGTGGTCGACGCTCAGCGGTCGCCGTCACCGGTGGACGCTCCGGCGGGCGTGGTGTGGGCCAGCATCTCGGCGTCGCTCTGGCATTCGTGCGGGCTGACGACCGAGGGCGCAGCGTTCTGTTGGGGCATCGACGACAACGGCCAGCTCGGCAACGGTCCCGACGTCTCCGGCATCCAGGCATCGCCCTCACCGGTCGTGGGGGCGGCCCAGTCGATCGTGTTCGCCGAGCTGGCGGGCCGGGCCCTCGGTGATCCACCGTTCGAGCTGGTGGCCTCGGCGTCGTCGGGGTTGCCGGTGACCTTCGCGGCTGAGGGGCCGTGTGAGGTCGACGGGGCCACGGTGACCCTGACGGGGGGCGGGGTGTGCACGATCACGGCGAGCCAGCCCGGTGGTGGTGTGTGGGCGGCGGCGCTGCCGGTGGTGCGATCGTTCTCGGTGGGCGGGGAAGGCCAGTCGATCGACTTCGCGGCCTTGCCGCACCGCACGGTGGGCGACCAGCCGTTCGACCTGGTGGCGACGGCATCGTCGGGTCTGCCGGTGGCGTTCGCCTCGGAGGGGCCGTGCGAGGTGGACGGCACGACGGTGACGGTGACCGGGCCGGGCACGTGCGAGGTCACCGCCACCCAGCCCGGCGACAGCACGTGGGCCG
>CAYQGF010000512.1:0-2684 GCA_964416885.1 uncultured Iamiaceae bacterium | reverse complement strand
GGCCTCACCGCCGGGCCGGCCCGGGCGCTGCGGGTGCTGGGCCGGGCCGACGGGCCGGTGCGCATGGGCGCCGTCGCCGCCCGGCTGGGCATCGCCCCCCGGTCGGCCACCGACGCCGTCGACCACCTGGTCGGCCGGGGCCTGGCCGAGCGGGCGCCCGACCCCGACGACGGCCGGGCCGTCGTCGTCGGGCTCACCACCGAGGGCCGACGCCTCCTCGGCCGCATCGACGAGGGCCGCCACCGGGCCCTGGCCGACCTGGCCTCCGACCTCTCCCCCGCCGATCTCACCCAGCTCCGCGACCTCCTCCGCCGCCTCGCCGACGCTCCTCCTCGCAACCGGTGATCGGGTTCCCCGCCGGGACGGGGAACCCGATCACCGGTTGCGGGCGCGGGGCGGGTCGATCGTGCCGGCGGACGCGGGGAGGAGGGCCTTCAGGGTGCGGGCCCGCCACGACCCGGCCCAGACACCGGCGCAGTAGGCAGCATCGGCGGCCAGGTGGCGGAGCGGGTCGCGGCGGCGGGCGAGGTCGGCCACGGCCGGACCGAGGACCGCGGCGGCGACGGCCGGTCGAGCCCTCCGGCTGACGACGGCTGCGCCGAGGGCGAGCGGGAGCCACGTCCGCCGGACGGCCTGGGCCAGTGCCCGGGCCGCGTACAGATGGCCTCGACCGGCCAGGGCGAGGGCTTCCTCCACCGGGTGGTCGAGGGCGTCGAGCTTGCGGGCGAGCGCGGCGGTCGACCCGGCGGCCACGAGGACACCGGCGCCCGGGTGGCCGAGGGCGGCCAACCCCCAGGCCACCGCGCTCCAACCGCTGACCCGCAGCGGGGCGACCGCGGCCCCGTGCCGGACGGCGAGCGGACCGGCCGAGCTGCCGTAGTCAAACGCCTGGCGCACCCGGGCCCGGGCGTCGGGACGGCGGGGGTGGACGGCGGTGACGCTCGGGTCGTAGCGGACGACACGCCCGGCGGCCGCCAGGCGCCACACCAGGTCGACGTCCTCCCCGAAGCGGAGGTCGGGGTCGAAGCCGTCGACGGCCTCCAGGGCGTCGCGCCGGACGACGAGCAGCGCCGTCGGGACGTAGGGCACGACGCTGCCGGGACGGACCACGGCAGGCTCCGACCCCATGTCGAGCGGTTCGCCCTCGGGGAGGACCCGGGGTGCCACCGCGACCACCTGCGGGTCGGCGAAGTGGGCCAACAACGCCTCCAGCCACCCCGGCCCGGGGATCACCTCGGCATCGACGAACGCCACGACCGGCCGGCCGGTGCCCCGCCACCCCGTCTCCCGCGCCGCTCCGGGGCCGCGGTTCACGTCGTGGCGCACGATGCTCGTCCGGGGCTCGACCCCGAGCGGGGATCCGAGGGCGAGGGGCGGGTCGGAGCCGTCGTCGACCACGGTCACCTCACCGACCGGGCCGAGAGCGGCGAGGGTGGGCTCGACCTGGGCAGCCGTCCCCCGGACCGGCATGACGACGGCCACGTCGGCCGGGGTGAACGGGGCCGCGGTGCCAGCGAGACGGGGGTGGGCGAGCCCGGTCGCCAGGAGCCGACGGGCCAGGCGGGCGCCGCCGCCGGAGGTGGGCACCGGGTCGCCGGCGGCCCATCGGTCGACCAGGTCGGACCCGGCCGCGGTGACCCGCACCAGCCGCAGCGGTGCCCCGCCGACCAGGACCATCCCCCCGTCGATCCGCCGCACCCCGGGGTCGAGGACCAGCCCCATCCCCTCCGGCAGCCCCACGTCGTCCGTCACCGGCCCCGCCTCCCCGTCGAGAAGATGGTCAGCGCGCCACCCGCCTGGTAGCGCGCTGACCACAATCGCCCGAACATGGGCAACGCGCCACCGATCCGGTGGCGCGTTGACCAGGCGGCGGACCTCGTCACCGGGCGGTCATGCCGGCATCGACGGGGAGGACGGCGCCGGTGACGGCCCCACTCTCCTCGCCACACAGCCAGGCCACCAGGGCCGCGACCTGCTCCGGCGCGACCAGGTGCGCGGTCATGTGGTGGACGGCGAAGTCGTCGACCGACGCCAGCCGGTAGACGGCGGCGCTGGCCCGGAGCATGGCGGTGTCGGTGGAGCCGGGGGCGACCACGTTGGCGGTGACGCCGTCGGGACCGAGCTCGGCGGCCAGGCTGCGGACCAGCCCGACCACGCCCGCCTTGGCCGCGGTGTAGGCGGCGAGCAACGGCAGGCCGACGCTGGCCCCGGCCGAGGCCACGGCGACGAACCGGCCCCGGCGGGGCTCCGGCCGGGCGAGCAGGGCGGGCGTCGCGGCCCGGCTCAGCCGCCAGACCCCCTCCAGGTTGATGCCGACCATGGCCTCCCAGGCGGCGTCGCCGGTCGCCCACGCCGGGTCGCCGCCGACGATCGCCCCGGCCGCGGCGACCGCGGCGTCGAGACCGTCGAAACGCTCGACGGCGGTGGCGACGGCCCGGTCGAGGGCGGCCTGGTCCCGCACGTCGGCCACCGCGGCGACGGCCCGGCCCTCGACCCCGCCGCACGTCGCGACCACGGCATCGAGGTCGGCCCGGCTGGCCAGCGGGTAGCCGAGGGCGGCGTCGTCGGCGCACCGGTCGACCAGCACGAGCCGCCACCCGTCGGCGCTCAGCGCTCGGGCCGTCGCGGCCCCGATCCCCCGGGCCGCGCCCGTGATGATCGCCACCGGTCCGTCGGTCACGTCC
>CAYQGF010000511.1:0-2690 GCA_964416885.1 uncultured Iamiaceae bacterium | reverse complement strand
CCGGAGGCCAGCGACACCTGCTGCTCCAGGATCAGCAGCACGAGGGCGCGGTAGCCGGCCGGACGGCTCCAGAAGGCCGGCACGCCGTGGGCGGTCGCCACCGCGGCCAGGGCCGGGTCGGCCGCGACCAGGTCGTCGACGATGCGGGCGAACGTGGCGGCGTCGAGCACCGGGCCGGCCGGGCTGGTGCGGCTGGTCACCGCTCGACCACCGTGCCGTCCTCGACGTGGAGGTACCGGGTGTCGTCGGTGGCCACCGCGTCGAGGAAGCGCCGGTCGTGCGTCACGACCAACAGGGTGCCGGTCCAGGTGGCGAGGGCCTGCTCCAACTGCTCGATGGCGGGGAGGTCGAGGTGGTTGGTCGGCTCGTCGAGCACCAGCCAGTTGGTGCCGACCGCCATGAGGAGCGCGAGCGAGGCCCGGGTCCGCTCCCCCGGCGACAGCGACTCCGCCGGACGGGCCACGTGGTCGGCACCGAGGCCGAACTTGGCCAGCAACGAACGGGCGTCGGCCAGCGTCCAGCCGGTCTCGGCCAGCACCGCGTCGAGCAACGAGCCCCCACCGCTGAAGCGGGTGCGGAGCTGCTCCAGCTCGCCCACCCGCACCGAGGGCCCGACCCACGACGTCCCGGCCGTCAGCGGCACCCGGCCGAGGAGGGCCTCGACGAGGGTCGACTTGCCCGCGCCGTTGGGCCCGGCCACCACGACCCGGTCGCCGGCCCGGACCTCGACGTCGACCGGCCCGAGCCGGAACGGCCCCCGTTCGACCACGGCGCCGTCGAGCCGGGCCACCACGCTCCCGCTGCGCTCGGCGGTCGCCAGCTCCAGCCGCAGCTCCCAGCCCTCGAACGGCTTGTCCACGACGTCGAGCCGCTCCAGCGCCCGCTCCGCCCGGGCCGCCTTCCCGGCCAGCTTCTCGGACGTCTTGGCGTTGTGGTGCCGGATGAACTTGTCGGTCTCGCCGGAGCGCTTGGCCTTGCCGACCCCCTGCGCCGACCACTCCCGGGTCTGCTGGGCCTGGCCCCGGAGGGTGTCGCGGGTGGACGCGTAGGTGGCGTAGGCCTCCTCCGCGTGACGGCGAGCCGTGGCCCGTTCGTCGAGGTAGGCCAGCCAGCCCCCGGCGAAGGTCGTGGCGGTGCGGGTGTGGTCGTCGAGCTCGACCACGCCGGTGACGGTGCGCTCCAGGAAGGCCCGGTCGTGGGAGACGACGACGAGGGCGCCGGCGTGGCTCCGCACGTGGGCCTCCAGGCGGGCGAGGCCGTCGAAGTCGAGGTCGTTGGTGGGCTCGTCGAGGAGCAGGACGTCGGCCTGGGTGAGCAGCACCGCGGCGAGCTCGACCCGGGCCGCCTGGCCGCCCGAGAGGGTCGCGGTGGGCTGGTCGAGCACGGCGTCGGGGAGGCCGAGGTCGGCGGCGACGGTGCCGAGCCGGGCATCGAGGTCGGCGGCCCCGACGGCCAGCCAGCGGTCGAGGGCGGCGGCGTAGCGGTCGTCGGCCCCGGGCTCGGCGGCGGCCAGGGCGGCGGTGGCGGCGTCCAGCTCGACCTGGGCCGCGGTCACGCCGGTGCGGCGGCCGATGCGGGCCCGGCCCGTCTCGTCGCTGCGGGCCGGCTCCTGGGCCAGCAGGGCGACGATCGCCGTCGGCGGGGTGACGGTGACCGTGCCGGCATCGGGCGTGACGGTGCCGGCCAGCACGCCGAGCAGCGTCGACTTGCCGACGCCGTTGGGCCCGACCAGGCCGAGGCGGTCGCCGGTGGAGGCGGTCAGGTCGACGTCGGCCAGGACGGTGGTGGCGCCCCGGTCGAGGCGGATGCCGCGGGCGGCGAGGGTGAGGGGCGGAGCGGACACGGGCGACCGATTCTGCTCCACCCCCTCCCGCAACCCGTGATCAGATTCCCCCTCCGGACGGGGGATCCGATCACCGGTTCGGCGGATGGCGCAGGGTGAGCGCGGTCCAACCGTCGAGGCGCTCGTCGGCGACGAGGTCCAGTGGGGCGAAGGCGGCGGCCAGGTCGGAGGGCGGGGGGTCGAGGAGGCCGCTGACGACGAGGGCGCCGTCCGGCCCGACCGCGGCCACGAGAGCGGGGGCCAGGTCCCGGAGCGTCGCGGCGCCGATGTTGGCGACCACGACGTCGTGGCGGTCGCCGGTCGGGACCGCGCCGGTCGTCGCCGTCACCCGGTCGGCCCCGCCGTTGCGGGCCGCGGTCTCGACGGTGACCCGCACCGCCTCGGGGTCGATGTCGACGCCGACGGCCCGCCCGGCGCCGAGCAGCACGGCGGCGACGGCCAGCACCCCGCTCCCGCACCCGACGTCGAGCACGCTCGCCCCGGGGCCGACCAGCCGGTCGAGCGCCCGCAGGCAGAGCTGCGTCGTCGGGTGGGCGCCGTGGCCGAAGGTCGGGCCGGGGTCGACCTCGACGACCACCTCGTCGGGGGCGACCGGACCGAGCGGCACCCACGGCGGGTGGACCACGACCCGTCCGGCCCGGACCACCCGGGCGTGGGCCCGCCAGCCGTCGTGGCCGTCGTCGACCTCGACCGGCCGCACCTCCCAGCGGTTCCCCAGAGCCGCCGTGAGAGCGTCGATGCCTGCGGGCGGAACGTCGACCCGCAGCACCACCGTCCCGTCGGGCTGGGCCTCCTCCCCCACCGCCGTCACCCCGGCGCCCCACAGCAGCCCCGACGCCAGGTCGAC
>CAYQGF010000510.1:0-2690 GCA_964416885.1 uncultured Iamiaceae bacterium | reverse complement strand
CCAAGGGCCTGACGCCGGGGGTCGAACGGGTGATGCGGGCCGTGGCCCGGACGTCGCTCGCCACCGGAGCGCCGATCACGGTGCACACCCACCCGGGGAGCGAGACCGGGCTGGTGGTCAAGCGGGTCGTGTGCGACGAGGAGGGCGTCGACCCGGCCCGGGTCGTCCTCGGCCACAGCGGTGACTCCAACGACGCCGACCACCTGAGCGCCCTGGCCGAGGCCGGCTTCCTGCTCGGGATGGACCGCTTCGGCATCCACATGGGCCAGACCTTCGAGCAGCGCTGCGACATCGTCGTCGAGCTGTGCCGCCGGGGCTTCGCCGAGCGCATGGTCCTCAGCCACGACGCCGCCTGCTACATCGACTGGATCGACCCCAACGCGCTCGCGTTCATGCCCGAGTGGAACTACCTGCACATCCACGACGAGGTCCTGCCGTACCTGCGCGACCACGGCGTCAGCGAGGCGCAGATCGACACCATGCTCGTCGCCAACCCCCGGCGGTACTTCGAGGGCTGACGGCCCTCACGCCCCGGCCCCTCACACCCGGCCCTCACACCTCGGCCCTCGCTGCCGACAGGACCGGCGATGGCCGGCCCCCGGCCGTCGGCTCCGTCCCCCCAGGGCGGGCCGGGTCGTGCGAGAGGTAGGTCATGCAGGGGGAGACGTTCGACACCCGCCCGGCGGCCCTGAGCGAGGTCCCACCCCGCGGCGACGACGGGCCCCGGGGCGCCGTGACCCCCCTGCGGGCGATCGTCTTCGCCCTGGTCCTGACGGTCGTGGCGACCGTGGTGCCGCTCGTCGCGGGCCGGTCGCCCGTGCCGACCGACATCGGGCTGGTGGTCGTGGCCGCCCTCGCCGCCACCGCGTGGGGGCTGGCGGCCCGGCACCAGACCGGCCGCACCCGGGTCGGGCTGATCGTGCTGGCGCTGGCTTCGGGCGGCTGGGCGGCCGGTCGCCTTGCCGGCAGCGCGGCGGGGACCACCCGGGGCCGGGTCACGCCCTCCCTCTCCTTCGAGGACGTCGCCGTGCTCGGCGCCGGCCTGGCCCTGCTCGTCGCCATCCTCCTGCTCGTCCAGGGACCGGAGCGTCGCCTCACCCAGCTCCGGGCCGTGATCGAGGGGATGATGATCGGCGGCTGCCTCCTGTTCGTCGCATGGGAGCCGGTCTTCGGCACGACCTTCGACGTGGCCGACGGTGCGTCACCGGTCGTCCGCACGGTGCTGGTCATGCAGCCGCTCATCCAGGTCGGGATCATCGCCGTCCTGGTCTCGGCGTCGACGCGCGTCCCCCCGGAGCGGTGGACGTGGTGGGTGCCGGTCGCGACGGGGATCGGGATCATCGTGGTCGCCGACGTGTTGACCGGCCACGGCGAGGCCCTCGCCAACGGTCGTGGCGGGGCGATGGGCGCCGTGCTCCACCTGGCTGGCTTCGGGGTGGTCCTCGTCGCCGCCGTGACGTCGACCGCGCCGCCGCCGCCCGAGCCCCGACCGCTGCGCAGCCGGCCGGTGCTGACCTGGCTGCCGTCGGTGGCCGCCCTCGGCGTGCTGGTCGGCTGGGCCCTCCGGGGCGACGAGCTGGCCCCGAACCTGCTGCTGATCGCGGCCGGCGTGCTCTGCCTCAGCGTCGCCCTCCACCTGGTGGTGATCCTGGAGAGCGACGAGCTGAGCGGTGACCTCTCGCAGGCCCACGACGAGGCGATCCAGGCCTCGATCAGCAAGTCCCACTTCCTCGCCACCGTCAGCCACGAGATCCGCACCCCGATGAACGCCGTGATCGGCCTGACGGGCCTGCTGCTCGACTCCGAGCTCGACGAGGAGCAGCGCGAGCTGGCCGTCGGGGTCGCCATCTCGGCCGAGGGGCTGCTCGACCTGATCAACGACCTGCTCGACTTCTCCAAGATCGAGGCCCAGAAGCTGGACCTGGAGGAGATCGACCTCGACCTCGAGGACCTGGTGGGCGAGGTGGCGATGATCGTCGCCGACGCCGGCCACAAGAAGGGCCTCGACGTCATCGCCTACTGCGAGCCGGGCCTCGACGCCCGGCGCAAGGGGGACCCGCTGCGCCTGCGCCAGATCCTGCTGAACCTGGCGTCCAACGCGGTCAAGTTCACCGACGAGGGCTCGGTCGTCATCCGGGCCGTCCCGACCGGCCCCGACCCCGACCAGGTGGCCCTTGAGGTGGTCGACACCGGTGTCGGCATCGCCGATGACGCCCGGGCCCGGCTCTTCGACGCCTTCTCGCAGGCCGACTCGACCATCACCCGGACCTACGGGGGCACCGGCCTGGGCCTGGCGATCGTCAAGAGCCTGGTCGACCTCCAGGGCGGGACCATCACGGTCGACAGCGTGCCGGGGGAGGGCACGTGCTTCCGGGTGACGCTGCCGCTGCCGATCGGGGTCCAACCCGAGATCGAGGCCGGGCTCGACGCCCTGGTCGGCCTGCGGGCGCTGGTGGTCGACGACGATGCCGTGACCCGGACGGTGTTGGCCCACACCCTCCACACCTGGGGCTTCGTGGTCGACCAGGCCGAGAGCGCCGACGACGCCCTCGAGCTCTACGCCCGGACGCGGGGCTCGTACGCCCTCGCCATCATCGAGTTCCAGCTGGAGGGGATGAACGGCGTCCGCCTCGGTGAGGTGCTCCGGGCCCAGGACCCGTCCGCCGACACGGTGATGATGCTGTTGAGCT
>CAYQGF010000509.1:0-2693 GCA_964416885.1 uncultured Iamiaceae bacterium | reverse complement strand
CCATCGGCCGCACCGCGGCCATGCGCTGGAAGACGATGGTCAACGAGAACGCCAAGGGGCCGGCGTTCGCCAACCAGGTCCCCGAGCTGGGCCACAACGAGCTCGTCGGCTGGGGCCAGAACGGCGACCTCACCCGGCAGGTGTTCCAGCTCGTGTTCCTCCGCCACGACGAGGAGCACCCGCAGGAGAGCCGACGCTTCACCGCCCTCGAGGGCCTCCTCGAGGAGGTCGTGGGCGGCATCCACACCGTCGAGGCCGAGGGGGAGGGCGCCCTGGCCCAGCTGCTCGACCTCTCGCTGGTCGGCGACATGGTCAGCCTGGAGCTGGCCGCCCAGGAGGGCCTCGACCCCGGCCCCACCCCGGTCCTCGACGACCTGAAGCACACCCTCGACCGAAGCCAGGTCGACGAGGCTGTCGGCGACCTCTGACCGTCGTCCGCCGGCGCACTCCCGCCGAAGCTCGCTGCGCTCGCCGGCTCGGGCTGGCGCCGGCACCCCCGAGCCACTGGGGCTGCCGCCGGGCTCGGTCGAGCGGTCCGGCCGGCCCGCCCCGAGCGTCCTCGGCTTCGCTGTCGTACCCCCTGCGTAGGGTGCGGCCATGAGCAGACGGCGGAAGCGCACCAGCCAACGACCGAGGGAGCCGGGCGGGTGGGCGCGGTCCCGACCCGACGAGCCGGGCCCGCGCCGGCTGGGGCCCGACGAGGTCGAGCGGCTCCTCGCCCTGACCGGTCGGGCCGATGCCCGCACCGCCCGCGCCGCTCGGGCGGCGCTGGTCGGGGTGGACCGTCCCGACGACGTGGTGCCGGTGGCCGAGGGGCGGGCCGTCGCCCTGATCGAGGGGCTGTGGGCCGTCGGCTGGCAGCCGGCCGAGCTGGCCTGGCAGGCCGGGCGGCGGTCGTCCGGCGCGGTCGATGCCGTCGTGGCCCTGACCGCGGTGCTGACCCGCGGGCCGGCCCACGAGACGGCCCATCCGGCCTGGCGGGCCCAGCTCGACGACCTCGGCCCGGCCGCCGGGGCGCCGACCCTCGAGGCCCTGGTCGACCTGGTCGCGGTGCTCTACGGCCTGCCCGCGGTCGAGGTCCTGCTGCCCGTGCCGGGGCGGCCCGACATCGTCGTTGCCGCCGCGGCCGCCACCGGGGCCCCGGCCGGCGGCATCGACGCCAAGGTGCTCGAACGGGTGCGGGCCCTGTTGGCCAAGGCCGAGTCGACGTCCTTCGAGGCCGAGGCCCAGGCCTTCACGGCCAAGGCCCACGAGCTGATGACCCGGCACTCGCTCGAACAGGCCCTGGTCACCGCGGGCCCGGCCGACCGCGACCGGCCCACCGCCCGCCGGTTCTGCATCGACGACCCCTATGCCGACGCCAAGTCCCACCTGCTGGCGATGATCGCCGATGCCTGCCGGTGTTCGGCGGTGCTGCTCTCGGGGCTCCAGATGGTGACCGTGGTGGGCTTCGCCGATGACATGGCCGAGGTCGACGTGCTGTTCACCTCGTTGCTGGTCCAGGCCCAGACGGCGCTCGACCAGCTCGCCCGGGCCTCCGCCCCCGGCTCCCGGGAGCGCAGCCGGGGCTTCCGCTCGTCGTTCCTGCGGGGCTTCGCCCAGCGCATCGGTGACCGCCTGCACCAGGCCGGCTCGGCCACCGTGGCCGAGGTCGACCGGTCGAGCGGCGGCGCCCTGGTGCCGGTGCTGGCCGAACGGCGGGAGGCCGTCGACGGGCAGGTGGCCGAGATGCACCCGCGGCTGCGCACCAAGCGGGCGTCGGCGCCGAGCGACGCGCTCGGCTGGTACGCCGGGCGCGACGCGGCCGATCGGGCCGATCTGCCGTGGGAGCGGCTCGACGCCGGCTGACCGGAGCCCGAGCGGCCGCTACTCCCCGGTGGCCTCGTCGCGGTCGAGGCGGAGCGACGCCGAGTTCATGCAGTAGCGCTCGCCCGTGGGCTGGGGGCCGTCGGGGAACAGGTGGCCCAGATGGGCGTCGCAGCGGGCGCAGCGGACCTCGGTGCGGGCCTGGAACAGCTTGCGGTCCTCCAGCAGACGGACCTTCGAGGGGTCGATCGCCTCCCAGAACGACGGCCACCCGGTGCCCGACTCGTACTTGACGTCGGAGCGGAACAGCGGCTCGTCGCAGACGATGCAGCGGTAGGTGCCCGGGTCCTTGGTGTCCCAGTACTCGCCGGTGAAGGCGTGCTCGGTGCCCTCGTGCTGGGTCACCTCGTACTGGAGGGGCGTGAGCCGCTCGCGCAGCTCGGCGTCGGTGGGGGCGGTCGCCCCGTGTGGGTCATCGGCCATGACGCCAGCGTGACGGCTCCGCGTGGCGATCGCAACGCGTCCGAGGTCGCCGCCAGCCGTTCGAACGGTGGTGCCGAGAGCTGACGAGCCGGCGGCCAGGGGCCCGGAGGCCGAGTTCTAGGGCCGGTGCGCCCAGCCCTACGCTGGTCCGATCATGCCTGAGTACACCGCGCCGCTCGACGACATCCGCTTCGCCCTCGACGGGCTGGTCGACCTCGATGGGCTGACGAAGCTCGCCCCGTACACCGAGGTCGACGTCGACAGCGTGTTCGGGGTCCTGGAGGAGTTCGGCCGGCTGATGGCCGATGTCTGGGCCCCGACCAACCAGATCGGCGACGAGCAGACCACCAAGCTGGTCGACGGCGAGGTCGTCGTCCCCGAGGGCTTCGAGGCCGCGTATGCGG
>CAYQGF010000508.1:0-2701 GCA_964416885.1 uncultured Iamiaceae bacterium | reverse complement strand
ACGGCGACGACGTGGCGGGCGCCGGCGTAGGCCGCACCCTGGAGGGCGTTGGCGCCGACACCGCCGATGCCGACGACGACGACCGTCTCGCCGGGCTGGACGTCGGCGGCGTAGACGGCCGAGCCCCACCCGGTGGTGACGCCGCAGCCGACGAGGGCGGCCTTGTCGAGGGGGATGTCCTCGGTGAGCTTGATGCAGCTCGCCTCGCTGACCACGGTGACCGGGCTGAAGGTGCCGAGGCAGCACATCAGGCCGAGGTCGGTGCCGTCCTTGGCGTGGTGGCGGGCGGTCATGTCGGTGACCTGGCGGCCGGCCAGGAGGAAGGCACCGAGGTCGCACAGGTGCTGCCAGCCGCGGGCACAGGAGGGGCAGCGGCCACAGGCGGGGATGAACCCGAGGGCCACGTGGTCGCCCTCCTTGAGCGAGGTGACGCCGGGGCCGACCTCGACGACGCGGCCGGCGCCCTCGTGGCCACCGATGACCGGGAACTGGTTGAGCCCCATCATCTTGGCGATCTCGGGGTCGAGGACCATGTCGCCGGTGACGAGGTGCTCGTCGGAGTGGCACAGGCCGGAGGCGGCCAGCTCGATCTTGACCTCGCCGGCCTTGGGGTCGTCGAGGGTGATGTCCTCCACGCTCCAGTCGGCGTGCTGCTCCCACAGGATGGCGGCGCGGGTGTCCACTGGTTCTCCTCTCGGCCGGCGAGGTCCGGCGCAGTTGGACGGCTGTCCAGCATCCTTCCACAGCGTCGATAGGGTCTGCCGGCCGTCCGACGACCTGTCCAGGGGGACACGTGACCGACCACATCCTCGCCATCGACCTCGGCACCGGCGGGCCCAAGGTGGCCCTGGTCGACCCCCGGGGCCGGGTCGTGGCCCACGAGGTCGAGACGACGGGCATCATCCTGGAGCCGGGCGGCGGGGCCGAGCAGGACCCGGAGGGTTGGTGGGACGCCATCACCCGTGCCGTCCGCCGCCTGGTGGCGGCGGCCCCCGAGGAGGCCGCGGCCCTGGCGGGCGTGTCGGTCACCGCCCAGTGGACCGGGACGGTGCCGGTCGACGCCGACGGGAACGCCATCGGCAACGCCATCATCTGGATGGACAGCCGGGGCGCCCCGCAGATCCGCAAGGCGGTGAGCGGGCGGGTCAACGTCATGGGCTACGACCCCCGACGTCTGGCCCGCTGGGTGCAGCTCACGGGGGCGGCGCCGAGCCTGAGCGGCAAGGACTCGATCGCCCACATCCTGTGGCTCAAGGAGGAGCGGCCGGAGGTGTACGACGCGGCCGAGCGGTTCCTGGAGCCGGGCGACTACCTCAACCTGCGGCTCACCGGCCGGGCCGTCATGTCCCACGACTCGGCGGTGATGCACTGGGTCACCGACAACCGCGACCGGGACGACATCCACTACCACCCGCAGCTCCTCGACTGGACCGGGGTCGACAAGGCCAAGCTGCCGCCGCTGGTGCCGTCGGCGTCGATCGTGGGCGAGCTGCTGCCGGCGGTGGCCGAGCAGTGGGGCGTCGCCGCCGGTGTCCCGGTGACCACGGCGATGGGCGACCTGCACGCCTCGGTGGTCGGCAGCGGGGCGATCGAGGACTACGAGCCCCACCTGTACCTGGGCACGTCGTCGTGGCTGAGCTTCCACCTGCCCGGCAAGCGCACCGACATCCGCAACAACATGGCCGCCTTCCCGGCCGCCCTCCCCGGCAAGTACTTCCTGGCCAACGAGCACGAGACGGCCGGCGCCTGCCTCCTCCACGCCCGCGACCAGCTCCACCTGGTCGACACCCTGGAGGAGCTGAACGACGTGGCCGAGACGGCGCCGGTCGGCAGCAACGGGCTGATCTACCTGCCGTGGCTCAACGGCGAGCGCACCCCGGTCGACGACCACACCATCCGGGGCGGCTGGACCAACCTGTCGCTCGGCCACGACCGGGCCGACATGCTGCGCTCGATCCTGGAGGGCGTGGCCTACAACTCCCGCTGGCTGATGGAGACGGTCGAGTCGTTCACCAAGTCGCCGCTGGGCCCGATCACCGTCATCGGCGGGGGCGCCCGCTCCGACCTGTGGTGCCAGGTCCACGCCGACGTCCTCCAGCGGCCCATCCGGCGGGGCCACGACTACCAGCACGCCGGCACCCGGGGCGCGGCCCTGGTGGCGTGGGTGGCCCTGGGGCGCCTCACCATCGACGACCTCGACGGCCTGGTGCCGGTCGCCGACGAGTTCACCCCCGACCCGTCGACCGTCGAGGTCTACCAGCCGCTCTACGACGCCTTCCTCGCCATGTACAAGGCCACCAAGGGCATCCACGCCAAGCTCAACCACTGAGAACGAGATGAAGAAGATGATGCGCCGCTCCCTCGCCCTCCCCCTCCTCGTCGTCCTCGGGCTGGCCGCCGTCACCGGCTGCTCCGACGACGGCTCCTCGGCCACCGCCGACGGCGGGTCGACCACGACCACCACCGAGGTCGAGGCCGCCGCCGAGCCCACCGTCGACCCGATCGACACCTACGACGTGGCCTCGGCCCGGCGCACGTGGGTCGACACCACCCGGGTCACCGCCGAGCACAACGGCGCCCCCGAGCTCCCGGAGCGGACCCTCGACGTCGTCGTCTACTCGCCCGAGGGTGAGCCCGGGCCGTGGCCGCTGATCGTCTTCGGGCACGGGAGCAGCCGGGCCGGCGACCACTACGAGGGCAC
>CAYQGF010000507.1:0-2708 GCA_964416885.1 uncultured Iamiaceae bacterium | reverse complement strand
ACGGGTCGACGCCGAGCTTCATGGTCGCCTTCTGGGCCCGGGACCGGGTCCGGGGCCCGCACCTGCCGCTGGAGCTGGTGGTGCGCCGCCAGACCCGGGAGACCGCGGAGCACTACGGGCTGATGGACCGGGGCCTGTTGGCGCCCGGGCTGCGGGCCGACGTCAACGTGATCGACCTCGACGCCCTGGCCATCGACGCCCCCCGGATGGCCTGGGACCTGCCCACCGGGGCCAAGCGCTTCGTCCAGGGCTCCCGCGGCTACCGCTACACCATCGCCGGGGGCGAGGTCGTCCGACAGGACGACGAGTTCACCGGCGCCCACCCGGGTCGATTGCTCCGGGGCCCCCGACCGGCGTAGCCGGAACCAGCCGGACCTGGTCGCGCCGGGCGACGGTGGGCTAGGCGCGCAGGACGGCCTGGGTCTGGGTGGTGAGGCTCACCCGCCGACCGGCGTCGTCGCGGACGTCGGTCTGGACGACGATCGTGGTGCGCCCGGCGTGGACCACCGAGCTGGTGCCGGTGACCGAGCCCGAACGGACGGCCCGGAACAGGTTGGTCTTGGACTCGATCGTCGTGGTCCCCATCGCCCCCTCGGGCAGGTTCAGGTAGGCGGCGATCGCCCCCAGGCTGTCGGCGAGGGTCATCAGGGCGCCGCCGTGGAGCACCCCGCCCACCGTGCACCGGTCGGGCGCCCAGTCGAGGGTGCCCGCCACCTCGTCGACCGTCGCCGACGTGAGGCGCACGCCGTTCGCCACCGAGAAGGGCATCGAGGAGATCAGGGCGTCGAGGTCCACGGCCCCAGCTTCACGCGCGGAGGCGGGGCCCCGCCACTGCCCCGGCCGCGACCGGGCGATTCCCTCAGGGTGCGCCGCGGCGGTCCGATGGGGACGGGTGACCGCCGTGCTCGCGCCGACCCCCGGGCCGGAGGTCCGGCGACTGCGGTTCGAGTGGCCCGAGGACCTCGACCCGGACTGGTCGCCCCGGCACCCCGAGCTGGCCACGGTGGCCAACGCCGTGTCGCTCCTGATGCCCCACGTCGAGCCGTACGTCGTCCGCTCGGTGCGGGGCGTCCTCGACGACCTCGACGAGCCCCTGCGGTCCGAGGCCGAGGCCTGGGTGGGACAGGAGACGGCGCACCACGGCGCCCACGCCCGGCTCAACCGCATCCTGCTCGAGAAGCGGCCGATCCTGCGCCCGGTCGACCGGTGGATGGCCGCCACCTACCGCTTCCTGGGCCGACGGTCGGGGCGCTTCGGGCTGGCCTATGCCGCCGGGGCCGAGACGGTCGCCTTCATGGTGGCCCGATGGGTCGACCGTCGCTCGTCGACCCTGTTCCGGGGCGCCGACCCCACCGCCGCCACGCTCTTCCTCTGGCACCTGGCCGAGGAGGTCGAGCACAAGTCGGTCGCCTTCGACGTCCATCGGGCCCGGGGCGGGGGCCGCCTCTCGTACGCCGCCGGCATGGTCACCGCCATGCTGGTGATGGCCTGGTTCACCATGCTCGGCACCCTCGCCGGCCTGGTCGCCAACCGGCGCATCCTCCACCCCGGCGCCCACCTGCAGATGCTCACCTGGTCGCTGGGGTTCTGGTTCGAGCTGGGCCCGGCGATGGCGGGCGCCGTGGTCGCCGGTCACCACCCCTCGGACCTGGCCGACCCGGTCTTCCTCCCGGTGTGGCTCCGCTCCTACGACCCGGTGACCCGCACCATGCCGGAGTGGAGCATGGACGTCGTCGACGCCTGAACGGGGCCCGACCTCGATCACCTTGACCTCAGGTGCGGTCGAGGTGCGAGGCTCGCCGGCGTGACCGTCGTCGACCAGGCCCACCCCGACGACACCGCGCCCCCGGACGGTGGCCTCTGGGCCCCGGCCCGGCGCCGGCTGACCGTCGGCCTGGTGATGACGATCACCCTGGTCGCCTTCGAGTCGCTGGCCATCGCCACCGTGATGCCGGTCGTCGAGCAGGACCTCGGTGGGCGGGCGCTCTACGGCTGGGTCTTCAGCGGGTTCTTCCTGGCCAGCCTGGCCGGGATCGTCGTCACCGGGATGCTCACCGACCGTCGGGGGCCGCGGGTGCCCTTCGCCGCCGGGCTGGCCCTGTTCGCGGCCGGGCTGGTCGTCGGCGGGCTGGCGCCGTCGATGCCGGTGCTGGTCGCGGCCCGGCTGGCCCAGGGCTTCGGGGCCGGCGCCATCCCGGCCTCGGCCTACGCCAGCGTGTCGCGGGGCTACCCGCCCGCCATCCGACCCCGTGTCTTCGCCGTGTTCTCGACGGCCTGGGTGATCCCGGGCATCACCGGGCCGACGATCGCCACCGCGGTCGAGGAAGCGGCCACCTGGCACTGGGTCTTCCTCGGGCTGCTCCCCCTCGTCGCGGTGGCCGCGGCCATCGCGATCCCCGCCCTCGGGCGGCTCGACCGGGCGCCGGTCGACGAGGACGGCGAGGAGCCGGTCGACGACCGCGACCGGCTGGTCCGGGTCGCCCTGCTGGTCCTGGGCGTCGGCCTGGTCCTGGCCGGGGGGACGGCCGGCACTCCCCTGGTCACGGCCCTGCTGGTCGCCCTCGGGCTGCCGCTGGCCGTCCCCGCCTTCCTGCGCCTGGTCCCGACCGGGACGGCGCGGCTGCGCGCCGGGCTGCCCGCCATCGTCGGCGTCCGCGGCATCCTGACCTGGGCCTTCTTCGGCGTCGACGCCTACGTCTCGCTGGCCG
>CAYQGF010000506.1:0-2745 GCA_964416885.1 uncultured Iamiaceae bacterium | reverse complement strand
AACGCCGTCCCGTCGTCGAGCCCGAAGGGGCCGTCGTCGGTGGCGGTGACCGCGTGGTCGAACATGGCGTCCCAGTCCTCCGCCGTCGGCTCGTCGACCGGGTCGGCGTGGAGCGTGGCCCGCAGGACGCCCAGGTCGTCGACCGCGAGGTCGGAGCCGTCGGCGGGGAACTGGTCCATGTCGAGGAAGCCGTCGGGGTCGAACTGGAGGTCGTCGACGCTGCTCATCGGGATGCCCTTCGCGGGACGCACCGGACGGGGGGGAAGACCTGCCCGGTGGTGCTGACAGGGAGGTCGGAGGGGGCTACTGTGCCCAGCGGTGCGCCAGGGGGCTCCGGCAGGCGCCGAGGTGGGGTAGCAAGGGGTGTTGTCTCTTGATCGCCAAGTCCCAGACCCGCAGCCACCGTCAGGCGAGCGACAGCGAGCTCGTGGCGTGGGCCCAGGCCGGTGACCAACGCGCCTTCGGTGAGCTCGTGGAGCGCAGCCGGCGTCGCCTCTTCTCGGTGTGCGTCCGCATCACCGGCGACGAGCACAGCGCCCACGACGCGGCGCAGAACGCCCTGCTCGACGCCTGGCGGGCGCTGCCCCGCTTCGAGGGCCGGTCGAGCTTCTCGACCTGGCTGTGCCAGATCGGCTCCCGCGCCGCCCTCGCCATCGTGGCCAAGCGGCGGGCCGACCCGGTGGCCGAGGTCCCCGAGCCGGACGGGCCGTTCCGAGCCGACCTGGAGGAGACGGTGAGCGCGGTGAGCGCGGTGCGCTGGGCACTGGCGAAGCTGCCCCCGGACTTCCGACAGGCGCTGGTGCTCCGGGAGTACGCCGACCTCAGCTACCAGGAGATCGCCGAGGCGCAGGGCATCCGGGTCGAGACGGTCAAGACCCGCATCGCCCGGGCCCGTCGGGCCGTGGCCCAGTTGCTGGAGTCGGCCGAGGCCCCCGCCGCCTGACCCGCCCGGGCTCACGACGAGCCCCCGTGGACCAGGACGACGACCTCGGGCTGGCGGATCATGGTGGAGCCGTCGGTGTAGCCGGGGCGCTCGACGCTGGCGATCGTGCCGTGCCGGGACGGATCGTCGGTGGCGACCTGGTGCACGGCACGGTGCCGGGCCGGGTCGAAGGGCTCGCCCTCGGGCCGGACCTCGGTGATGCCGGCGGCCGCCAGGGCCTCGACGACCTCGGTGCCGAGCGCCTCGCTGGGCAGCTTGTCGCGCAGGCCGATCATGGCCTCGACCAGGGCGACGCGCTGACCGCGGACCTGGTCACTGTCACGGGCCGGCGGGGCCCCGATCACCGGGCCACCCCCCACGGGAGGCGTCGGGGCGGCGGTGGGCACCGGGGCCGCGGGGGCGGCCGGCGGCCCGGGGCGGGCACCCGTCGAGGCAGCCTTCCGGCGGGACAGCGCGGCCAGCAGGGGCAGCCCGGCCAGGGCCAGGCCCACCACGAGCCCGACCACGCCCGCCGCCAGCAGGGCCACGAACGAGGTCCCCCCGTCGTCATCGACGTCGGTGGCGGCCGCCCGGGCCGTGCCGCTCGGCTCGTCCTCGGAGGCCTCCGGTGCCGTGGTGGCCGGCTCCTCCTTGTCGTCGGAGGTGGTGGTCGGCTGCTCGACCACGGTCGTCGTGGTGGTCGAGCTGGTCGAGCTCGTGCCCCCGGGGCCGAGCGGCTCGCCCACGTCCTGGGCCCCGGCCGGCACGCCGGTCAGCAGGCCGAGACCCACGAGCACCGCCACGACGGCCGCCGTGCGGTGGGCGCGACGACCGAGGCGGGGGACGGTGCTGCCGGTGCAGACGGTGGGGTGCTCGCTCACGGGTCCTCCGGGGTCGACGGTGCGGGTGTGAGAGGCCGAGCGTCCCTGGATTGTTCCCGTCGAGAGGGGGAGGACGGGGTGCCCCCCCTCACTCCCAGCGGAACCGCCAGGCCGCCAGCACCGGGGCCCCGACCGCCCACACCAGGAGCACGACCCAGGCCCGCGCCGGCGTGGTGCCGCCACCGAGCGCGGCGTGGGTGATGTCCGACAGCGACCCGATCGGGAGAGCACGGGCCAGCACGCGGAGGGCACCCGGCATGTCGTCGATCGGGACCACGACCCCGCCGACCAGCAGCAGGACCAGGTGGACGGCGTTGGCCAGGGCCAGGGTCGTGAGCGACGGCAGGGTCCCGGCCATCAGCATCCCGAGCCCGGCGAAGGCGACGGTGGCCAGCACCATGGCGACCAGGGCCAGCCCGAGACCGGACCCGTTCCGCCAGCCGAGCACCAGCCCCACGCCGAGCAGGAGCGACACCTGGAGGGCCTCGACGCCGAGGACGGCACCGACCTTGGCCGCGATCAGGTCCCGACGGGACAGGGGCGTGATCGCCAGCCGCTTGAGCACCCCGGTGGACCGCTCGAACCCGGTGGCGATCGCCAGGCCGGTCATCGCCGTCGACATCACCGACAGGGCGAGCACGCCCGGGAGGAGGAAGTCGACGGGGTCCTCGGCCCCGGTGGGGAGCACGTCCACCAGGCTGAAGAAGACCAGGATGACGATCGGGATCAGGAACGTCAGCAGGACCGACTCGCCCCGGCGCAGGGTGAGCAGCAGCTCCATGCGGGCCTGGGCCGCCACCCGGCGGGCGACCGGGGCCGGCCCCGGAGCAGGAGCGACGAGGGTCACGCCCGGGGCCGGGGCTCGGGCATCGAGCTGGTCGAGGCGAAGGCCCGCTCGACAGCGTCGTAGGAGAGCACGTCGTCGGGGAGCACGTCGTCGCC
>CAYQGF010000505.1:0-2752 GCA_964416885.1 uncultured Iamiaceae bacterium | reverse complement strand
AGCTCCTTCTGCCAGGCCAGCACGACCGAGGCGAAGGCCTCGTTGACCTCGAACAGGTCGATGTCGTCGATCGACAGGCCGGAGCGCTCGAGGGCCTTGGCGGTCGAGGGGATCGGGCCGGTCAGCATGGTGACCGGGTCGACGCCGGCGAGGGCGAAGGTGTGGAAGCGGGCCCGGGGGGTGAGGCCGAGCTCGTTGGCCTTCTCCTCGCTCATGATCAGCACGGCCGAAGCGCCGTCGGTGATCTGCGAGCTGTTGGCGGCGGTGACCTTGCCGCCGTTCTCCTCGGGGACGAAGGCCGGCTTCAGCTTGGCCAGGCTCTCCATCGACGAGTCGCGGATGCCCTCGTCGGCGGTGACGACCTCGTCGGTCGGGATGAGCTCGCCGGTCTCCTTGTCGCGGGGCTTGGCCACGACCTGGACCAGCTCGTTGTCGAAGCGGCCCTCGTCGCGGGCGCGGGCGGCGTTCTGCTGGCTCTTGAGGCCGAAGGCGTCGAGGTCGTCGCGGGTGAGGCCCCACTTGTCGGCGATCACCTCGGCCGAGACGCCCTGCGGGATCAGCCCCTTGTAGCCGTAGTACTCCGAACCGGCGTAGCGGGCCATGGCCTGCGGGCCGAACGGGAAGCTGCCCGGGGTGATCGAGGCCCCCATCGGGGTGGTGGACATGACCTCGACCCCGGCGGCGACGGCGATGTCGTAGGCGCCGGCGATGACGCCCTGGGCGGCGAAGTGCATCGACTGCTGCGACGAGCCGCACTGGCGGTCGACGGTGGTGGCCGGGACCGACTCGGGCCAGCCGGCGGCGAGCACGGCGTTGCGGCCGACGTTGAGGCCCTGGTTGCCGACCTGCATGACGCAGCCGGTGATGACATCGTCGACGAGGGCCGGGTCGAGGTCGTTGCGCTCGGCCACGGACTTGAGGACCTCGGCCAGCAGGTCGGCCGGGTGCCAGCCCGAGAGCTTGCCGTTGCGCTTGCCGCCGGGGGTCCGGACGGCGTCGACGATCACTGCGGTGGTCATGGGGTACCTCGGGTCGGTGGGATGAGGCGGAGGAGCGGACTAGACCGCTCGGTCAAGTGTGACGCCAGACGCCTCCGGGCCGCAACCTCGCTCGTTCCGCCCGCCGGACGCGACGGACGCGAGGTACGCGACGTGCCTGGCACCTCGCGTCCGTACGCGAGGTGCCTGGCACCTCGCGTACGCGTCCCGCCCGACGCCCACCGACGTTCCGGCCCAAGGGGCGCGGCCCCCATCCCGGTCTGCTATCTCAGGGGGCACAGCCGACCACCCATCCGGGGGACCCACGACCATGACCACCAGCGCCGAGGTCGATGCCGCCGTCGCCGGCCAGACCGTGACGACGTACTTCCGCGACACCGTCGCCCGCGTCCCCGACCGGGTCGCGCTCCGGGCCAAGGACGGTGACGGCTGGGTCGAGTGGACCTTCGCCGAGCTGGCCGACAAGGCCTGCCGGGCCGCCGCCGGGTTCGCCGCGGCCGGGATCGGCAAGGGCGACCGGATCGTCCTCATGCTGCGGAACTGCCCCGAGTTCCACGTCCTCGACCTGGCCGCCCTGCTCGTCGGCGCCACGCCGATCTCGATCTACAACTCGTCGTCGCCGGAGCAGATCCACTACCTGGTCGGTCACTGCGGGGCGAAGCTGGCCTTCGTCGAGGACTCCAGCTTCGCCGACCGCTTCGCCCCGGTGCGGGCCGACCTGCCCGAGCTGAAGGTGATGGGCGCGGTCCGGCCCGAGGGCACCGACGCCACCCTCACGTGGGACGACCTGATGGCCAACGAGCCGGTCGACCTCGACACCGCCAGCCGCATCTGCGCCCCCGACGACCTGGCCACGATCATCTACACCTCGGGCACCACCGGTCCGCCCAAGGGCGTGATGCTCAGCCACTACAACGTGGCGTGGGCCGGCGAGAGCCTCCGCATGGACATGATGAGCGACGGCTCGGTCACCGACATGACCGGCTGGCGCCTGGTGTCGTACCTGCCGATGGCCCACATCGCCGAGCGGGTCACCAGCCACTACTCGATGCTCCGGCTCGGCTACGAGGTCACCTGCTGCCCCAACCCCGGCGACATCGCCGCCTACGCCCGCGAGGTCAAGCCGCAGCTCATGTTCGGCGTGCCCCGGGTGTGGGAGAAGATGCACGCCGGCGTCACCGCGGCGCTGTCGGCCGACCCCGAGAAGGGCCAGAAGTTCGCCGAGGCGGTCGAGGCCGCCATCCCGATCGCCGAGCGCAAGACCTGGGGCACCGCCACCGACGAGGACCTCGCCACGTGGGACTTCCTCGACCAGGTCGCCTTCGCCGGCGTGCGCCAGCTCCTCGGGCTCGACGAGCTGCACCTCGCCATCTCCGGCGCGGCCCCGATCCCGGCCGACCTGCTGGCCTGGTACCGGGCCATCGGCGTGCCGCTGTCGGAGATCTACGGGATGAGCGAGAGCGACGGCCCCCTGCTGTGGGAGCCCTACAAGGTGAAGCCGGGCAGCGTCGGCACGCCGTCGCCGGGCCTGGAGGTCAAGCTGGCCGAGGACGGCGAGATCTGCTGTCGGGGCGGGCTGGTCTTCCAGGGCTACCTGAACCAGCCCGACAAGACCGCCGAGACGATGGACGAGGACGGCTGGCTCCACACCGGCGACATCGGCGAGGTCGACGAGGACGGCTACTGGAAGATCGTCGACCGCAAGAAGGAACTGATCATCACCGCCGGCGGCAAGAACATCAGCCCGGCCAACC
>CAYQGF010000504.1:0-2755 GCA_964416885.1 uncultured Iamiaceae bacterium | reverse complement strand
GGGCGGCGTTGGCCACGAAGTCGAAGGTGCGGGCCAGGGGGCCGATGCGGGCGACGAGCGGGAGCTTGAGCTGGAGGCTCAGGTACTCCCGCAACGACGCCTCGGTGTCCATCGACATGGCGAACAGGCCGGGCTGGACCTCGGTCGGGTCGAAGCCCGTCTTCGTCGTCTCGAAGAACCCGGCCAGGCCGCCCTTGGCGTCGACCTCGCAGACGAGGGTGCGCTTGCCCCGCTCGGCGGCGAGGAGCGCCAGCCCGGCGGTGACGGTCGACTTGCCGACGCCACCCTTGCCGGTGACGAACAGCAGCCGGCGGTCGAGCAGGTCGAGGGCCATGGAGGAGGGGTGTGGCTAGCCCGCGAACCCGATGCGTCGCGAGTCGGCCGACGAACCGAGGTCGACGTAGGCGACCTTGTCGGCGGGCACCCCGACCTGACGGCCCTTCTTGTCGGTGAGCCACAGCACGCCGCCTCCGCCGAGGGCGGCCTCGACGTCGGCCTTCACCTGCTCGGCGTCGGCGCCGTCGGGCAGCTCGACCTCGAGCTCCTTGGCGGTGTAGGTGACTCCGATGCGGACGTCCACGGTCGCTCCTCCGGGGGTGACGGCCGAGCCATCGTAGGAGGTCCGCCCCGCAGCCCCTCAGCCCGCCCTGGGCCCGTCGAGCGACGACGTGCCTCGCGGCCCCGGTGGCTCGCATCCCCTTGACCCGGGGGGTCGGGGGCCGGTAGCAAGTCCGACGCTCCTGCACGGCGCGGGGGCATGCACCCGACCCGAGGAGGTGGATCGATGAGCGACGGCAGTAGTACCGAGCGCATCGTGCCCCTCGGGACGGTCCGTTGACCTCCGCGTCCTGAGCCCCCTGGGGGGGCTGCGCTCCGCTCTGCGGTCCTCGTCGTTCCGCGGTCGCGCTCCTGCGACCCGACGATGACGGAGGAAGATCCGATGACGACGAACCATGGCGCGCCCTCGCGCCCCACGCCCGGTGACCGGCTGATCGAGGTCGAGACGGTCACCAGGTCGTTCGCGACCCCCGACGGCGAGCTGCCCGTGCTGGAGGGGGTGTCGCTGGAGGTGCGGTCGGGCGAGGTGGTCGCCCTCCTGGGCCGCTCCGGCAGCGGCAAGTCGACCCTGCTGCGCTGCATCGCCGGCCTGCTGGCACCCTCGTCGGGGGTGGTGCGGTACCGGGGTGAGCCCGTCGACGGCCCCAACCGGGGCACGGCGATGGTGTTCCAGACCTTCGCGTTGCTCCCCTGGCTGACGGTGCTCCAGAACGTCGAGCTGGGGCTGGAGGCCAAGGGCATCGGCCGGCGGCGGCGCCAGGCCCTGGCCGAGCGGGCCATCGACATCATCGGGCTCGACGGCTTCGAGTCCGCCTACCCGAAGGAGCTGTCCGGGGGCATGCGCCAGCGGGTCGGTTTCGCCCGGGCACTGGTGGTCGAGCCCGAGGTGCTGCTGATGGACGAGCCGTTCTCCGCCCTCGACGTCCTCACCGCCGAGAACCTGCGGGGGGGAGCTGATGGAGCTGTGGGCCCGCGACGAGTTCCCCATCGACGCCATCGTGCTGGTCACCCACAACATCGAGGAGGCGGTGCTGCTCGCCGACCGGGTGGTGATCCTGGGCTCCAACCCGGGCCGGATCAAGCTCGAGCTCGCCATCGACCTGCCCCGCCCCCGCCATCGCGACGACCCCGGCTTCGGGGGCGTGGTCGACCGGATCTACGAGGTGATGACCGGCCGGGCGCCGGCCGAGGTCGTCGCCCCGGCCCGGGCCACACCGGCGTCGACGCCGCTCCCCCACGCCACCGTCGACGCCTTGTCCGGCCTGGCCGAGGTCCTGGCCGCGGGCGGCTCCCGTCCCCTCGCCGAGACCGCCGACCGGCTGACCTTCGAGGTCGACGACCTGCTGCCGGTGGTCGACGCCCTGGAGCTGCTGCGGTTCGCCATCGTCGAGGACGGGGCCCTCGCCCTGACCGCGGACGGGCGGACCTTCGCCGGTGCCGACATCCAGGAGTCGAAGCGGATCTTCGCCACCGCTGTGCTCCACCAGGCACCCCTGGTGCGGCTGGTCGCCAGCGCGGTCGCGGCCGAGGCCGACGGCAGGGTGAGGGGACGGGTCGTCCGCGACCAGCTCCGCCGCTCGTTCAGCGAGAGGGAGGCCCAACGCCAGCTGGACATCGCCAGCGACTGGGGCCGCTACGCCGAGCAGTTCGCCTACGACGCCGTCCACGACGAGTTCGTGATCGACCCCGACCGCATCCGGGTCCTGCTGGGGGGTGGGTGAGATGGCCTTCGCCTTCCGCACCGTCGCCGGCCACGGCGGGCTCGGCGCGCCACCGCCCCGACGGCCCCGCCGGCGCCGGCGCCGCGGCCCCGGCCGGGCCTACAGCGGGTGGCTCACCGTCGGCGTCCGCCGGCTGCGCCCGACCGACGTGGTCGTGTTCGTGGGCGTCGTCGCCCTGCTGTACGTCGTCCTCCGCCTCGGCCGCGACGCCACCCTGTCGTTCACCCCCCAGGACGTCTCCACCGTCGACACCAGCCCGGCCCGGCTGCCCTACGAGGCCGCCCGCAGCCTGGCCCGGATGCTCACCGCCCTGGTCGCCTCCTACGCCTTCACCCTCGTCTACGCCACCGCGGCCGCTCGCAGCCGCCGGGCCGAGAAGGTCCTCGTCCCGGCCCTCGACATCCTCCAGTCGGTGCCGATCCTCGGCTTCCTGTCGGTCACCGTGACCGGCTTCATCGCCCTGTTCCCCGGCTCCT
>CAYQGF010000503.1:0-2755 GCA_964416885.1 uncultured Iamiaceae bacterium | reverse complement strand
CGCGGCATCCTGACCTGGGCCTTCTTCGGCGTCGACGCCTACGTCTCGCTGGCCGTCACCGAGGGCCGGGGCGGCTCGACCCGGCTGGCCGGGGCGGCCCTGTCGGTGTGTGCGGTGCTGTGGACCGGCGGCTCGTGGTCGACCGCCCGCCTGCTCGACCGGGTCGGGCCCCGCACCCTCGACCGGGTGGGGTTCGCCATCATCGGCCTGGGCTCGGCCGGGATGCTGGCCACCGCCCTGTGGCTGCCGGCGTGGGTGGCGGTGCCGGCCTGGGGGGTGGCCGGGTTCGGGATGGGGCTGGCCTACTCCCCGCTCTCGGTCAGCATGCTCGGCGCCGCCGCCCCGGGTCGCGAGGGCCATGCCACCGCCTCGCTCCAGCTGTCCGACACCCTCGGCGTCGCCCTGGGCACCGGGGCCGGCGGGGCGCTGGTCGCCCTGGCCGATGCCCGGGGCTGGGCGCCGTCGACCGGCGTGGCCCTGGCCTTCGCCCTCGGGCTGGCCGTCGCCCTCGTCGGCGTCGTCACCTCTGGCCGCCTCCCCCGCCAGGTCCCCACGTGAGCGAGCGCAGCGATCAGCACGTGAGGGAGGACGACGCCTGGTTCACGGCCCGGCAGGACGACTACCTGGCCGCGGCCACGACGGTCTGGCACCCGGGGTCGCCGCTCAACGTCCTCGACCACCTGGAGCGGTCCCGCCGTCAGCCCGACCACGAGTGCCGGGTCGGCGACCTCACGCCCGAGGTGGTCGCCGGCTGGATGGCGCGGATCGACACGTGGGGCGACTGCGCCGACTTCGACGTGCTCCGCCTGCTGATGCTGTGGCCCGGCCACGGCGGCCTGCTGCCGATGCCCGTCGTGGCCGCCGTCCGGGAGCGGCTGCTCGGGTTCCGCTACTGGTACACCGACCCCGGGCCGCCCGAGGGCACCACCGACGCCCGCTGGTACTGGTCGGAGAACCACCGGCTGATCTTCCACACCATCGAGCACCTGGCCGGGCTGGCCCTTCCCGACGAGACCTTCGCCGTCGCCGGGCTCACCGGGGCCCAGCACGCGGCGCGCGGGGCGGCGGCGATCCACGCCTGGTGCGACGAGAAGGCCGAGGACGGCTTCACGGAGTGGCACTCCGACGCCTACTCGGGCAAGGACCTGGCCCCGCTGCTGGCCCTGGCCGAGCACTCCACCGACCCCGCGGTGGCGGCCCGGGCCACCGCCTTCGCCGACCTGGTCCTGCTCGACCTGGCCCTGCACTCGCACCGCGACACCCACGGATCGACCCACGGGCGGTCGTACATGCGGCTCAAGCGGTCCGGCCCGACGCAGCCGACCTTCAGCGCCCTCAAGCTGTGCTTCGACCGCACCGACCAGCCGTGGCCGCTCGACGACGGCGACCCCGACGAGCTCCTCCCGCTCACCGAGGCGGCCACCTTCCTGGCCCAATGCTGGCGCTACCGCCCGCCGGCGATCCTCCGGCGCATCGCGTGCAGCCCCGAGGAGGTCGTCGACCGGGAGGGCATGGGCACCCCGCTCGACCCCGGTGTGCCGCCCGTCGACGATGCCTGGACGCCACCGGTCCGGGCCGACGGGCTCTCCTACACCGACCCGGCGATGGTGCCGTTCTGGTGGGACCGGGGCGCCCTGACCCCGTGGCCGCTCGTCCCGCTCACCCTCGACGCCCTCGACCGCCACCGGCTCTGGGACGGGCACCTGTTCGCCCACATCCGGTCGGTGCGAGACGTCCTCGGCGACGACCGGCCCACCCTCCAGGCCCTGGCCCACGGGCTCCACCCGCTCGTGAACGCCGGGCTGCTGACCCGGGTCGACACCGTCACCTGGCGCAACCGCCACGCCATGCTGTCGACGGCCCAGGGCTACCGGCCGGGGTGCGCCGGCTACCAGCACCACGTCTGGCAGGCCACCCTCGACGAGCACGCCCTGGTGTTCACCACCCATCCCGGTCACGGTCCGACGGACCGGGCCGGCGACTACCGCGACGGCGACCGCTACTGGACCGGCAGCGCCACCCTCCCCCGCGCCGTCCAGCACGGCCGGGTCGCCGTCGTCCACTACCGGCCCGGCTTCGCCCCGCCGGACCTCGACGTGCTGGCCGGGTTCGCCTACGCCGAGGAGACCCACGCCTACGTCCCCACCGAGCGCTTCGACGAGGTCGTGGAGGGCGGCGGCTGGGTGCTGGCCCAGCGGCGGGACGCCTACGTCGCCCTGTGGTGCTCGGCCCCGACGACCTGGCGCGACCACGACCCGGCCGAGACCTGGACCGGCGGGCTGACCGAGCGCTTCGACCTGGTGGCCCCCGGCGTCGACACCTGGTGGGTGTGCGAGGTCGGCGACGGCGACCGGTGGGGCTCGTTCCCGGCGTTCGTCGAGCGGGTGACCGGCGCCGAGGTCGCCGTCTCCTCTGACGGGGAGCGGTTGCACTACGTCTCGCCGGCCGAGGGCCGGCTCGAGGTCTCCGACGACGGCCTCCGCGTCGACGGCACGACCGTCGCCGTCGACGGCTACCCGCGCATGGACAACCGCTTCGCCCACGTCCCGGACCGGGGCACCACCTTCGTGCTGGCCGACGAGGAGGGCACCTTCACCATCGACCTCTCGTGACTACATCCGGTCGGGGGCCTCGATCCCGAGCAGCCCGAGGCCGGTCCGGAGGGTGCGGGCCGTGAGGTCGCACAGCACCAGCCGGCTGGCCCGGGTGGCCTCGTCGGCCTTCAGCACCGGGCAGGCCTCGTAGAACGAGGTGA
>CAYQGF010000502.1:0-2755 GCA_964416885.1 uncultured Iamiaceae bacterium | reverse complement strand
CTGGTCGACGTCCCCGACGACTCCGTCGCCAACACCGAGGAGACCTTCGGCCCGACCCTCACCATCGCCCGGGTGGGCTCGATGGACGAGGCGGTCGAGCGGGCCAACGCCACCCGCTACGGGCTCGGCGCCACCGTGTTCTCCAAGGCTCGGGGGCCGGAGCTGG
This sequence comes from uncultured Iamiaceae bacterium, assembly GCA_964416885.1. GTDB lineage: Bacteria > Actinomycetota > Acidimicrobiia > Acidimicrobiales > Iamiaceae > Iamia. The sequence continues at coordinate 2,589 of CAYQGF010000502.1, read as the reverse complement.
CCCGCCGGCTGCGCACCGGCATGACCGCGGTCAACTCGGTGATCTCCTTCGCCGGGATCCCGTCGCTGCCCTTCGGCGGGGTCGGCGACTCGGGCTTCGGCCGCATCCACGGCGCCGACGGGCTGCGGGAGTTCGCCCGCCCCAAGGCCGTCGCCCGCCAGCGCCTGAAGGCCCCGATGGCCCTCACCAGCTTCGACCGCGGCCCCGGCACCACCGAGCAGGTCAAGAAGGCCCTCAAGCTCCTCCACGGCCGCGCCCCGAAGACAGGTCGCTGACCGGGGCGGAGGCGATCGCCCGCCGTCGGCGCTGCCACTGGGCCCACCGGACATGGTCGACGCCTCGGACGTCGGCTCAGCCGGCGGCGCGGACCTGGGCCTCGAGCTGGGCGGGGGTGAGGGCCTCGACGCGGGCGACGAGGGGGTCGTCGCCGGCGGCCCCGACGAGGGTGTCGCCCCCGACGGTGTAGCGGCCCTGGGCGTTGACGGTGACGAACGGGGCCGGCTCGGTGTTCGTCGGGTCGACCAGGAACCACACCACGTCGGTGCCGACCTCGGAGGGACCGAGCCCGTCGACCACCAGCGGCGAGCCGTCGAGCAGCCAGCCCTCCTCCTCGACCAGGAACTCGGCGGGCGGCTCGGCCCCGTGCCACACCTCGGTCACCTGCACGCCGACCAGGCGGGACTCGATGGCCCCGTCCTCGCCGGGGTCGCCGAACACCCGCCCCGGCTCGACCGAGGTCACCGTCGCCCGCACGACCAGGTCGCTGGCCGCCACCAGCTCGGCCAGGGTGGCGTAGGCCGGGGCGTCGGACTCCACGGCCACCGGCGGCGGCTCGGTCGTGGTGGTCGTCGCCTCGTCCCGTCCGTCGTCGGACGACGGCCCTCCGGCGAGCAGCACCGCCGCCAGCACCACGGCGACGACCACGGCGAGGACGGGGGCGATGACGGTGCGCAGCTTCGACTTGGCCGCGCCGAACGATCTCCTCGGCTGCGCCTCGGAGCAGGGCGCCGTGCTGACTTGGTCGGCCTCGCCTGGCGGCTCGGCCTTCGACCACGTCCTCGATCGTCGGGCGCCGGCCATCCCGCCACCCTCGCACGCCGACCCAGGGAACCCCGGTCGGGGCGCTCGCCCGATGCTGCCGGCTGGGTCGGGGAGGCGCGGGCAACCTGATCGACCGCCTGATCGTCGCGGTCGCCATCTCGCAAGATGGTCAGCGCGCTACCGGTCCGGTGGCGCGCTGACCACCTTCCCGGTCCCCGGTCACATGCGTGGTCAACGCGCTACCTATCCGGTGGCGCGTTGACCACCTTCGGGCCGTCGGTCAGGAGTCGCCGTCGGCGTCGCTGAAGCGGACGGTGATGCCGAGCTGGCTGGCCACCTCGGTGGTCATGAGGACCTTGAGGGCGGCGACGGCCTCGGACGCGGCGACCAGCCCGTCGTGGTGGTCGGTGTAGGCCTCGTCGACCGAGTCGGGCAGGTCGGCCATGGCCTCGACGGCGGTGGCGGTGAGCTGGCGCAGCCGGTCGGCGGTGTCGGGGGAGCGGGCCTCGACCAGCTCGCCCAGCCCACCGTCGACCAGGGTGGCGACCGACCCGAGCAGCGCCCGGTGCTCGGCCATGACGAAGGCGCCGGCGGAGTCCCGTCGGGTCGACAGGGCGTCGTCGAGGCTCTCGGCCATGGCCAGGTCGCGGATGCCGTTATCGTCGATGGCGGTCAGGCAGGCGATCACCTGGTTGGCGAGGGCGTCGACGCTGAGCAGCGGGTCGCCCTCGGCCCCCTCGGCGAAGGTGTCGGTGTAGGGCTGGTCGCCGTCGGGGCCGGTGGTCCAGTCGTCGAGGACGACCTGGACGGCGTCGGTGGAGATCGGCATGGCATTGACCAGGAACTCGCACCGCCGGGCGCCGGCGTCGGTGGCGAGGTCGTCGGCCCCCTCGCCGAACAGCAGGGCCTCCACCAGCGAGATGCCCCGGAACGTCGACCCCTTGCCCCGGAGGGTCTCGGTGTCGATCGGGTCGTCGGAGGCGAGCAGGGCGAGCACGGGGTCGGGCCGGGCCCGGAAGGCCACGTCGGCCATCAGCCGCCGGTCCATGGCCGGTCCGACCGCGGCGCCGCGGGTTGCCTGCCACGACAGCGCGGCGGCGCGCCAGGCCTCCCGGGAGGCATCGAGGGCGTCGGCGCCGGGAGTGGCGCACAGGTCGTCGAAGCTGGCGCCCAGCGCCTCCAGGTCGGCGAGGAAGTCCTCGTAGGACGGGACGATCACGTCGGTGGCGATGCCCCGCAGCACCTCGCTGGTGTCGCCGCCACCGCCGTCGGAGCCGTCCTCGCCGTCGAACGAGCAGGCGGCGGCGCCGAGGAGGAGGACGCCGGCGGCGAGCGCCGCCAGCACGGCCCGCAGGGCACGGGTGGGTCGGATCGTCACAGGGACTCCAGGAAGGCGAGGAGGGCGCGGCGGTCGTCGGCATCGAGGGCGACGAAGCGCTGCTGGGCGCCCTCGGCCTCGCCGCCGTGCCACAGCACCGCCTCCTCGATGGAGCGGGCGCGTCCGTCGTGGAGGAAGCGGGTGTGGCGGTTCACGGTCTCGACCAGGCC
>CAYQGF010000501.1:0-2779 GCA_964416885.1 uncultured Iamiaceae bacterium | reverse complement strand
CGGTCGCGGTCGTCCTGGCGGTTCTGGGCCAGGAGGATCAGCGGGGCGGCGTAGGCGGCCTGGGTGGAGAAGGCCAGGTTGAGGAGGATGAACGGGTACTCGTCCCAGCGGGCCCACGCCCACGTGAGGTTGATCGTGATCCAGATGACGACGATGACGGTCTGGGCCACGAGGAAGCGCCCGGTACCGAGGAAGCGGGCGATGGCCTCGGAGAAGCGGCCGAACGCCTCCGGGTCGTAGAAGGCGCTCAGCTCCAGGCGACGACGGGGCCGCGACAGGTCGGACGGTCGGCGGGCCACCTCAGGCCCCCTCGCCGGTCACGGGGCGGGAGCGGCGACGCCAGTCGGGCGGGAGGACGTGGTCGAGGACGTCGTCGACGGTCACCGCCCCGACCAGGCGCTCGGCCGCGTCGACGACCGGCACCGCGATGACGTCGTAGCTGGCCAGCCGCTCGGCCACCTCGCGCAGGGGCAGCTCCGGGGGCACCGGCTCGGGGTCGAGGTGGGCGCAGTCCTCCAGGCGGGTGCCGGGCGCTTCCCGCAGCAGGCGCTGGAACGGCACGGTGCCGATGAAGCGCCCGGTCGGCGTCGACGTCGGCGGGCGCACGACGAACACCTGGGCGGCCAGCTCCATCGGCAGCTCGGGCTCGCGCACCGTCGCCAGGGCCTCGGCCACCGTCTTGTCCGCGGTGAGCACGATCGGCTCCGGCGTCATCAGGCCGCCGGCGGTGTCCTCGTCGTAGGCCAGCAGCCGACGCAGCGGCGTCGACTCCTCCGGCTCCATCGCCGCCAGCAGCCGCTGGCGCTCGGCCTCGGGCAGCTCACCGAGCAGGTCGGCGGCATCGTCGGGCTCCATCTCCTCCAGCACGTGGGCGGCCCGTTCCAGGTCGAGGCCCTGGATCAGCCGGATCTGCTCGTCCTCGGGGAGCTCCTCCAGCAGGTCGGCGAGCCGGTCGTCCTCCATCAGCTCGGCCAGCCGGCGGCGCTTGTCGTGGGGGAGGCCGCGGATCCGGTCGGCCACGTCGGACTGGTGCATGCCCCGGAGCTCGGCCACCTCGGCGTACTCGGGACCGGCGTCGAACCGGGTGGCGACATCGCCCCACTCGACGACCTTCACGCCGCGGCGGCGCAGCGGCCCCCGGCCCCCGATGGCGACGGCGACCACGAACCAGAACCCGGTGCGGGCCGACTCCTGGATCGAGGCATCCACGATGTACCCGTCGTCGACGCGGGTGCCCCGGATGTCGGTCATCACCAGCTTCTCGCCCGGTCGCTGGCGGAAGGGCTGGACGTCGATCATCCCCGAGCGCAGCCGCACCCCCGTGGGGTCGATCGAGCCGATGCGGGCCTCGTTGACGAAGATCTTGCGCCGGTCGACCTGGACCACCAGGCCGAGGATCCGCGCCGGCTCCCGGCCCGACGGCACGGTGACGACGTCGTCCACCCGCCCGATGGCGTGGCCGTCGGCGTCGACCAACGGCAGGCGCACGAGGCGGGAGACGAAGATCGGACCGGGCACCTCGGCACGCTACCCGTGGCTACTCGCGGCGGGAGTCGTCCTCGACCTGGCCGCTGGTGTCGAAGCCGCCGTTGGCCAAGTTGCGGGTGAGGAGCTCGGCGAACTCCTCGGCGGCGACCGGCGGCGAGAACCAGTAGCCCTGGCCCAGGTCGCAGCCGATCGCCTTGAGGGCGGCGATCTGGGTCGGGCTCTCGATCCCCTCGGCCACGGTGTGGACGCCGAGCCGGCCACCGAGGGCGACGATGGCCTCGAGCACCGGGGTCGGCTCCGAGCCGGTGATGCCGGCGACGAAGCTGCGGTCGACCTTGAGGACGTCGACGGGCAGGTCGTCGGCGTAGCGCAGCGACGAGTAGCCGGTACCGAAGTCGTCGAGGGCGAGGTTGACGCCCAGCTCCTTGAGGGCCGTGAGCCGGCTGCGGTCGTCCTCCATGTGGTCGATGACGACGGTCTCGGTGATCTCGAGGGTGAGGGTCTTGGGGTCGAGGGCGAACTGGTCGATCACCTGGCGCACGGCGTCGACGATCGACGGTTGCTCGAGCTGGCGCACCGACAGGTTGACGCTCATCGACAGAGCCGCGTCCTTGGGCAGGGTGAGCTGCCAGGTCCGGAGCTGCTGGCACGCCTCCTCCAGCACCCACTGGCCGAGCTGGACGATCAGCCCGGTCTCCTCGGCGATGCCGATGAAGGCGTCGGGGGAGAGGCGGCCCCGGCGGGGGTGGTCCCAGCGGACGAGGGCCTCGGCACCGGTGATCCGGCCCGTCTCCAGGGCCACGACCGGCTGGTAGACGAGGGCGAGCTGGCCGGAGGTGATGGCGCGGGCCAGGTCGGCCTTGAGCTCCAGGCGCTCGAAGGCGGTGACGTGCATCGCCTCCTCGAACAGCTCGACGCGGTCCTTGCCCCGCTCCTTGGCCAGGTACATGGCCATGTCGGCGTTGCGAAGCACGACCTCGGCCGTCGTCCCCTCGTCGCCGATGGCCGCGATGCCGATCGAGGCGCTGACGACGATCTCCCAGCCGTTGATGTCGAACGGCGCCCGCAGCTCGTGGAGGAGGCGGAGGGCGACGCCGACGGGCCCGAGGTCGTCGTCGTTGGGGCGGACCAGCACCGCGAACTCGTCGCCGCCGAGCCGGGCTGCGGTGGCGCCGCTGGGGAGCGACGCGGTGAGCCGCTCGGCCACCGCCATCAGCAGCTCGTCCCCGACGGCGTGGCCCAGGCTGTCGTTGACGGTCTTGAAGTCGTCGAGGTCGACGAACAGCACGCA
>CAYQGF010000500.1:0-2783 GCA_964416885.1 uncultured Iamiaceae bacterium | reverse complement strand
TGGCCACCCCGGCCATCCCGACGTCGCCGGCGACCCGGGGGTGGTCGGAGTCGTAGCCCCGGTGCGTCGCCAGGTCGAAGGCCACCGACAGGCCCTTCTGCCCGGCGGCCAGGTTGCGGCGGTAGAAGGCGTTGGACTCCTCGGCGGTGGAGAACCCGGCGTACTGCCGGATCGTCCACGGCTGGTTGACGTACATGGTCGGGTAGGGGCCGCGGAGGAACGGCGGCAGCCCGGGCCACGAGCCGAGGAAGTCGAGCCCGTCGAGGGCGGTGGCGTCGTAGAGCGGGGCGACCGGGATGCCCTCGGGCGTCTCCCAGCTCGTGGCCTCGGGGGCCTCGCCGGCGGCGGCCTCGTAGGCGCGCCGCCAGAGGTCGGCAGCGGCCGGCGGGAGCGGCCCCAGCTCGACGCCGGCCAGGTCGGTGGCGGTCACGGGACCTCCAGGTGGTCGAGGAGGTCGGTGAGCAGGGCGAGCACGTCGTCGCCCATGGCGACCGGCTCCACGCCATCGGCGCGCAGCTCGTCGAGCACGGCCTGGGGCCGGCCGGCGACGAGGACCCGGGTCGCCCCGGCGTCGCGCAGGGCCCCGGCGGCGACCGGGGCCGCCTCGGCGTACACCGGGTCGCTGGAGCACAGGCAGGCCACGGTGGTGCCGGCGTCGTGGAGGGCGGCCTCGAGGGCATCGACCTCGACGGCCGTGACCGTGACGGTCTCCAGGCCGCCGGCCTCGAACAGGTTCTTGGCGAAGGTCTGACGGGCGATGTGGGCCGCCGGCGGGCCGAGGGCGACCAGCACCACGCCCGGCCGGTCGCCGGTGCGGTCGCGGTGGGCGTCGCTCCGGTCCCGCAGGGCTTCGAAGGATGCGCCCCGGCGACCGCCCCAACGGACGTCGCCCGGTCGCTCCCGGCGCTCCGGGCGCTCCAGGACGGCCTCGGCCACGTCGGGGAACTCGCTCACCCCGGTGACCGGGTCGCGGCGCCGGGCGACCCGCCGGGCCCGCTGCTCGGCCCCGGCGGCGATGGCCTCGGGCACCAGCCCGGACCGCCACGCCGCGGTGAGGCCACCGGCGGCCTCGATGCGACGGACCTCGGCCCACCCAGCCGCGGCCACGTCCGCGGTGTGCCGTTCGACGTACCACGACCCCCCGCCCGGGTCGAGCACCCGGGCCAGGTTCGACTCGTCGGCCAGGACGGTCTGGACGTTGCGGGCCACCCGCCGGGCCAGCCGGTCGGGGTGGCCGACGACCCGGTCGTGGGGGAGGACGGTCACTGCGTCGGCCCCGCCGACGGCGGCGGCGAAGGCGGCGGTGGTGGCCCGCAGCACGTTCACCCACGGGTCGCGGGCGGTGTACCAGGTCGGCGCGGTCACCGCGTGCTGGAGCTGGGCCACTCCCTCCGGCGGGCCGAAGCCGAGGGCGGTGCAGGCCCGCCACCACAGCCACCGGGCGGCCCGCAGCTTGGCCATGGTGGCGAACTGCTCGGGCGTGGCGCTCAGCCGGAACTCCAACAGGTCGGGGGCGTCGACCCGGTCGACGCCCCCGGCGACGAGCGCCTGGACGTACTCCACCCCCGCGGTGACGAGGTACGCCAGCTCTTGGCCGTCCGATGCCCCGAGGGCGGCGGGCACCAGCCCGTCGACCACGACGGGCCGCACCGACGGCAGGTGGCGTCGACCCGCGGCCACCCGGTCGGCCAGGGCCGCGGGGGACCAGGGCCCGCCGCCGGCCACCTCGGCGCCGAGGGGGTCGAGGCCGAGGCTGCCGGTGAGCCGGTCCGCTTCGACATCGGCCGTCCCGGCCAGCCGGGCCAGCTCGGCCGCCGCCGCGACCACGGCGTCGGCCGGGCCGTCGAGGGCCACCGCCACCAGGTCGAGGTACACCCCGTCGAGGGCGGTGGCCATGTCGTCGACGGCGAGGCCGCCGGGCCCGACCGCGAGCCACAGCGAGCTGACGCCGCCCTCCAGGTCGGCCAACACCTCGGCCCGGGTGACCGCCGGGTCGTGGTGGTCGAAGCGCTGGCGCACGTCCCAGCCCAGCCGGTGGCCCTCGGGCCGTCGGCCCCGGTGGAACGGGGCCTGCCCCGGCGCCGCGGCCACGGGCTCGACATCGGCGCGGGAGTAGATCGGCTGGACCTCGACGCCGTCGTCGGTCCGGTGCACCAGGGTGCGGGCGAAGGCCTCGTCGAGGTCGGCATCGGGCCCGGCCGAGCGGGCCAAGACCTTGTCGACCGCGGTGCGCCACGCGGCCCGGTCGGCCGCCGGGAACCCGGCGGCCAGCGCGAGCGGCGGGGCGGACGGCCCGGTCAGCTCGTCCACGGGTGGGTCGCTCCTCTCCGGTGCAGTCGGGAGGCGATGTGCGCCGGTCGGGTGGGGGTCACGGGGCGGGTGCTGCCTCTCCCGGAGAACCGGTGTCCCGGGGGCACGCTGAGCCAACCTCCCACGAGGCGCGTCCCGGGCCCGGTCCCACGGTCCTCGGTGGGTGGTCGAGCCGCGTCCCCGCCGGGTGCTCCGGCTCGCCGCCTCGGGAGGCGGCCCACGGTTGCGGGTCAGCGCCGGAGTTCGACCGGCTTCCCCCGCACGGGGACGTGTCGAGCCGAGACGGTACCGATGGCTCGAGGAGCCGGCCAAGCAGATCGGCCCGACCCGGCGGCACGGGTTTGAGTGCTAAGTGGCCGGCCCGCTCATCGGCGTGGCGCGACCGCTGACCTCAGCTCGGGTCAGCCCGCCAACAGCCGTTCGACGGTTTCGACGACGCGTTGGCCGTCGGGGGCCCAGGCGTCGACGTCGAG
>CAYQGF010000499.1:0-2809 GCA_964416885.1 uncultured Iamiaceae bacterium | reverse complement strand
CGGTCGAAGAAGTGCTCCAGCGACAGCGGGTGGTCCTGCATCAGGCCCTGCATCGGGTCCTCCGGGGAGAGTGCGTAGCGGTTGGGGCCCCGACCGTACTTCGGTGCCGACGGTCACGCGCCCGCCCCCCGGGCAACATGGTCAGCGCGCCACCAATCGGGTGGCGCGCTGACCACCCTCGGACGAACGTGGGCAGCGCGCCACCGATGAGGTGGCGCGCTGACCACCTTCCGCCCGTAGGTTGCGAGCGGTGAGGAGGTTGGTCGCGGTCGAAGCCCGGGGGACGGCCTCGTTCGTCGACCGGCTCCGGCGGACCTGGGACGACGGCGACGCGCTGCTCCCGCTCGACCCCCGCCTCCCGGCCCCGGCCCGGGCCGGGCTGCTGGCGCGGCTACGCCCGGCGATGGTGCTCGATGCCGACGACGACGTGGTCGTGCGCCACCCCGACGCCCCGCCGGTGGCCGAGGGCGATGCCCTGGTCGTCCCCACCAGCGGCTCGACCGGCGACCCCAAGGGCGTCGTCCTCACCCACGACGCGCTCCGGGCCCACGCCACCGCCGTCCACTCCCACCTGGGCGTCACCGCCGCCGACCGCTGGCTGGCCTGCCTGCCGCTGGCCCACGTGGGCGGGCTGGGGGTCGTCGTCCGCGCCCTGGTCGACGACGTGGCCCTGGAGGTTCACGACGGCTTCGACGCCAACGCCGTCGCCGACGCCCGGACCGCCGGGGCGACGCTCACGTCGCTGGTGCCCACCACGCTCGACCGGGTCGGCGCCGAGGGGTGGCGCTGGGTCGTGCTCGGGGGGTCGTCCGACCCGGTGGCCGAGCGGCCGGCCAACGTGGTGCGCACCTACGGGCTGACCGAGACCGGTGGCGGGGTCGTCTACGACCGGCGGCCGCTCCCCGGCGTCGAGGTAGCGATCGTCGCCGGCGAGGTCCGGCTGCGTTCCGCCACCCTGGCCCGGGGCCTGCGCCAGCCCGACGGCTCGGTGCTCGACCGTCGGGTCGACGGCTGGCTCCCCACCGGCGACGCCGGCCGCCTCGACGCCGACGGCACCCTCCACGTCGATGGCCGGGTCGACGAGATGATCGTCACCGGGGGCGAGAACGTCTGGCCCACCGTCGTCGAGCGGGCGCTGCTCACCCACCCCGCCGTGGCCGAGGTCGCCGTCGCCGGCCGCCCCGACCCGGAGTGGGGCCAGGCCGTCGTGGCGTGGGTCGTGCCCGCCGACCTCGCCGCCCCCCCGGCTCTCGCCGCCCTCCGCGACCACGCCGCCGCCACCCTCCCCCGCCACGCCGCGCCCCGCCGGCTGGTCGTGGTCCCCGCCCTCCCCCGCACACCGCTCGGCAAGGTCGCCCGCCCCGCCCTCCCCGACGACTGACGCGCACTTGGTGTCAGACACCAACTCGAGACCGTGTCGAAGGGTGTCAGACACCCTTCGACACACGTCAGGCGTCGATGAGCTGGTCGATGTCGCGGTCGAGCTCGGCCCGGAGGCGGCGGGCCCGCTTGTCCGGCGACGAGAACTGGATCGCCTCGGTGAGGTCACCCAGCTTGAACGTCAGCAGGTCGAGCACGAAGTTCTGGCGGAGGAGCCACGGTGCCCGCCGGCCCTGCTTGGGCATGACGGCCGCGGCCCGCTGGACGTAGCCGGAGGTCAGGCCGAGCAGGGGCTGGGCCTCCGCCGCGTCGTCGGGGTCGATCACGGCGACGGCCATGGTGTGGCCCCGGCGCTTCATGACGTTCCACAGCCGGCACACCGACTGGGCCGTGATGTCGGCCCGCAGGGTCCAGGAGGCGTTGGTGTACCCGACGCACATGGCCGCGTTGGGCACGCCGCTCAGCATGAAGCCCTTGTAGACGAAGGTGTCGCCGGGGACGACCTCCCGGCCGTCGACGTCGAAGGCGATGCCGCCCGCCGCGACCAGGCGCAGCCCGGTGGCGGTGACGACGATGTCGGCCGCCAGCTCCTCGCCCGACCGGAGGCGGACACCGGTCTCGGTGAAGGTGTCGATGCGATCGGTGACCACCGAGGCCTTGCCCTCCCGCATGGCCCGGAACAGGTCGCCGTCGGGCACCAGGCAGACCCGCTGGTCCCAGGGGTCGTAGCTGGGGTCGAAGTGGGGCGAGACCGGCACGTCGGGCGGCAGCTCGGCCGCGACCCGCGCCGTCATCATCTTCTTGGCCAGGCCCGGGAGCCGTTGGCAGAACTGGTAGAAGGCGGTGTTGAACACCACGCTGCGCCAGCGGTTGGCGGTGTGGGCGGCACCGGGGGGCAGCGCCCTGCGGGTGGCTGCGGCGATCGGGTCGACCGCCGGCATCGACCCGATGTAGGTGGGCGACCGCTGGAGCATCGTCACGTGCGCCGCGGTCTCGGCCAGGTTGGGGATCAGGGTGACGGCGGTGGCGCCCGACCCGACGACGACGATGCGCTTCCCGGCGTAGTCGAGGTCCTCGGGCCACTCCTGGGGGTGGACCACCTGGCCCTCGAAGCGGTCGAGGCCCGGGAGGTCGGGCGTGTAGCCCGACTCGTAGGAGTAGTAGCCGCTGCACATGAACAGGAACGCGCCGGTGAACGTGGCCGGGGTGGCGTCGTCGCCGACGGTGGCGGTGACGGTCCAGCGGGCCTCGTCGCTCGACCACGAGGCGCCGGTCACCTTGTGGCCGTAGCGGATGTGGCGCTCGATGTCGTGCTCGGCCGCCGTCTCCTGGATGTAGGTGAGGATGTCGGCCCCGTCGGCGATGGCCTTCTCGCCCGTCCACGGCTTGAACGGGTAGCCGAGGGTGTACATGTCGGAGTCGGACCGGA
>CAYQGF010000498.1:0-2811 GCA_964416885.1 uncultured Iamiaceae bacterium | reverse complement strand
GTGCGCCCGGTGAGCACCATCTGCTCGACCGTGATCGGGAAGTCCCACGCCACCTCGTGGCGCTGGGGCACGTACCCGACCAGGCGCAGCCGGCGGCGGCGGAGGCCGGTGCGGGCCCGGCCCCCGGCGACGGTGACCGTGCCGGCCCGGGTGGGGACCAGCCCGAGCACCGACCGCAGCAGGGTCGTCTTGCCGGCGCCGTTGGGGCCGACCAGCCCGACCAGCTCGCCGGCGGCGACCGAGAGGTCGACGTCGTGGAGGACGGGCCGGCCGCCCAGGTCGACGGTCAGCCCCTCGATGGCGATGACGCTCACGCGCCCGGCTCCGGGGCGCGGAGCCCGTCGTAGCGCTCGGCCTCGGCCCGGCGCTTGGCCGACGCGCCCCGCAGCACCACCACGGCCACGGCGACGACGAGCACCACGGCGGCCCCGATGCCCACCACGACGAGAGCCCAGCCGGCCCCCTCGTCGTCGGGCGCAGCGGCGGCGGCCGCCGGCTCCCCCGCGGCCCGGTCGTGCTCGGCCTCGGTCGGCGGGGCGGCGACCTCGCCCTCGTAGGTGGCGGCGCGGGCCTCGTCGGTGCTGGTGCCGTCGCCCACGGCGACCCGGACGGTCCGGGTGTCGCTGACCGTCTCGCCCGAGATCAGGTCGGCCGAGACCTCGACCTCCAGCAGGTAGACGCCGGGCTCGCTGAACACCCAGTTGGCATGGGTGTGGGTGTTGACCTCGACCCACACCGGCTGGGCCTCGGCGACCGTCGAGCTCCACAGCACGTCGGGCGGTTCGAGGTTGCCGGCCTGGAGGTACATCGTCACCGTGCCAGGGCCATCGACGCCGAGCAGGCTCATGGTGACGCCCCGGCCGACCTCGGCCAGCACCTCCGGGTCCTGGGTGTTCCACCCCAGCCAGACCACGTCGGGGGCCTGGGTCTGGGGCACGACGTGGACCTCGGTGCCGGGCTCGATGTCGAGGAACGCGTAGTTGGGGTCGTCGGGCACCGGGAGCAGCGCGGTGTCGCGGACCTGGAGGACGGCGTCGTCGAGCGACCGCCACACCGACGGCTCGACGGTGTCGTCGTGGATCATCAGCGTCCACTCGCCGTCGACGAACCGGGGGCCCATGTCGACGTGGCCCAGGTCGAGGTCGGCGGGGCCGGTGGCCGTCGCCTGGTCCTCCTCGATCGTCTGGGCGAGGCCGGGGTCGGTGTCGGGCGCCTGGCCGGCGACCGGGGTGGCACCCGACAGGGCGACGGCGGCCACGGCGAGCAGGGCCGCGACGAGGCGGGGGGAACGGGGCATCGAGGCTCCTGGGGGCTAGGGGGTCAGGCAGTCGCGGATCGATGCGGCGTTGAACCGCATCATCTCGACGTAGGTGGTGACGTGGTCGTCGAAGCTGTCGCCGTAGATCGGGCAGACCTCGATGCCCTCCTCGTGGGCCACCTCGACGAGGGTCGACGAGCGGGCGGCCAGGTTGGGCTCGAGGAACACGGCGGGGATGGCGAGGTTGCGGACGGTCTCGGTGAGCCGGCGCCGGTCGGCCAGCGATGGCTCGGCGGACGGGTTGGGGGTGACGAACCCGGAGATCTCGACGTCGTAGGCGTGGCCCAGGTAGGCGAAGGCGTCGTGGGTGGTGACCAGGTGGCGCCGGGCCTCGGGGACCTCGGCGATCGCGGCCCGGACCTCGGCATCGAGTCGCGCCAGCTCGGCGACGTAGGCCGCGGCGTTGGCGTGGTAGGTCCGCGCCCCGGCCGGGTCGACGCCGACCAGCGTGTCCCGGATCAGCTCGACGTAGCTGATGGCGTTGCCGACGTCCTGCCAGAGGTGGGGGTCGATCTCACCGTGGACGTGCTTGCCCAGCACCGCCTGCGGGAGCTGGTACACCTCCTGGCCGGGGTCGCCGAGGAAGCGGAACTGCGGGTCGCCGGGGACCTCGGCCCGCGCCCGGGTGGGGACCTCGATCACCGTGGTGGCCGGGTCGTAGAGCTCCTGGGTGGCGTCGCCCCCGCCCTCGGGGTCGGCGTAGACGGACAGCTCTCCGGTGTCGAGGTCGACGGCCAGGTCGGCGTGGCCCTCGCCCAGGACGTGCTCGACGTCCATGCCCGGCACGGTCCGGGGGTTGACGCCCACGGCGAAGGTGAACGTCTCGGTGCCGATGGGGACGGGCCGCTCCCCCGGGGCCACCGCCAGCCGGGCGTCGAGGTCGAGCCGGTAGACGCCGGGCGCGGTGAACACCCAGCTCATGTGGGTGTGGGCGTCGGCGGGGAGCACGGCCGTGTCGTCCTCGTAGCCGTCGGCGGGGTCGAAGCCGTCGGCCGAGCGGACGTACACCTCGGGGTTGCCGAACGACTCGGTCAGGTAGGCGGTGAGGTCACCGGGGCCGTCCATGCCGGTGGCGGCGATGCGCACCTCCGAGGCCCGGGTGGCCCCGTACTGCTCGCCCGTGCCCCGCACCCGCATCCCCAGCCAGATGGTGTCGAGGGAGACGTCCTCGACCAGCGGGATGATCTCGGCCGCGTACTTGATCGCTCCCTCGGCCAGCTCGACGTTGGGCACCCCGGCGGGGAGGTTGGCGTCGAGGGCCCGGATGATGGCGTGCTCCTCCAGGAAGGCGTAGTTGCTGAAGGCGACATCGGCGTAGACCACGTTGCGGATGGCTCGCAGTGACGGCTCGTAGGAGTGCGGGTCACCGCCGTCGGGCACCAGCGACGACACGACCACCCGGTCGCCGCCGACGTTCTCGACCAGGTCCCGCAGGATCCCGGTCGTGGTCACCACCTGCACCCGCCCGTCGGAGGCGCGCAGCGTCTCGGGCG
>CAYQGF010000497.1:0-2821 GCA_964416885.1 uncultured Iamiaceae bacterium | reverse complement strand
CGGGCCCGGTCGCGCACCTGGGCCGGGCTCTCCTCGGCGCAGGCGTACAGGACGGTGGCGCCGCGGCGGGCCAGCCCGGCGGCGGCCTGGAGCACCAGGGTGGACTTGCCGGTGCCCGGCGCCCCGCCGAGCAGGGTGACCGACCCGGGCACGAGCCCGCCGGACAGGACCCGGTCGAGCTCGTCGACCCCCGTGGGGGCGGGGGTGACGGCGTCGTCGGCCCCCTCGGTGCTGGGCCGGGCCGGTGCCGCCGCGACCGATGCCCCCCACCCGGCCCAGGCCGGCGCGGCGGCACCCGTGCCGACCGCGGCCGGCTCGACCGCCTCCTCGACGAGCGTGCCCCACTCGCCGCAGCCCGGGCAGCGCCCGACCCACTGCGGGGACGCGCCCCCGCACTCGGTGCAGCGGTGCAGCGTCCGGGCCCGGGCCATGACGAGACCCTACGCACCCCCTGTGACAGCCAGACCCGCTCCGGTCTCGACTTGGTGTCTGACACCAAGTGCGCGCTCGCGCGGGCGCGGTCCGGTCGCTCGTCGGGGCGTAGCGTGCGGCGATGGCGACGCTGGTGCTGGTCCACGGGGCCTGGCACGGACCCTGGTGCTGGGAACGCTGGGTCGGCCCGATCGAGGAGGCCGGCCACGTCCCGGTCGCCGTCACCCTCCCCGGCCACGACACCCCCGGTCGCACCCGTCGGATCTGGGCCACCGCCGGCGCCTACGTCGCCGCCCTGCGCGCCGCGATCGAGGCCGCCCGCCGCGACCACGGCGGTCCGGTGGTCGTCGTCGGCCACTCGCTGGGCGGGTACGTGGCCCAGCGGCTGCTGGTCCGGCCCGATGCTCCCCCGGTCGACGGCCTGGTGCTGCTGGCCGCGGTCCCACCCGCCGGCGTCGCCGGGGTGACGCTCCGCCTGCTGCGCCAGCAGCCCGCCACCACCCTGCAGGCCCTGGTCACCGCCGACATCCGCCGGGTGGTCGCCGGGCCCGAGCGGGCCCGTCACGCCCTGTTCGGCCCGGCCACACCGGAGGCGACGGTCCGGGCCACGGCCGACCGGCTCCAGGCCGAGTCCTACGTGGCGTTCAGCACCATGCTCCTGCGGCCGCCGAAGCCCGGGCGCCTCACCGTCCCGGTGGCCGTGGTCGCCGCCGAGCACGACGGGGTGTTCACCCCAGCCGAGCAGCGGTCACTGGCGGCCCGGTGCGGGGTCGAGCCGGTGGTCGTCGCCGGCTCCGGCCACGACCTGATGCTCGACGAGGCCTGGCCCGACGCCCTCGACGCGACGCTCGCCTTCGTGCGCACGCGGCAGTGAGGTCGGTCAGGTCTCGACGGTGAGGGTGAGCGTCGGGGGCGAGGGGAACCGCAACACGGCCCAGCAACCGGGGTGGTCGGACCGGACCTCGACCGCCTCCGGGGCCACCGAGGCGGTGAGACGGGCCCCGCCGGCGGCCACGACCGGCCCGGAGACGACCGGCTCGGCCGACCACAGGGTCCGGACGACCGTGCCCTCGACGACCGCCTCGATCGTCGTCTCGTCCACGATGGTGGCGTCGACGCCGGCGTCGCCGGCCAGGCCCACCCACCCCGCGGCGGTGTGCACGGTCACCGGCACGTGCTGCTCGGCCGCGAAGACCGGGCGGCGCCCCCGCTCCGCGCCCAGGGCGGCCCGTTCGGTGAGCAGCGACTCGGCCACGACGGCCCCGAAGCGCTGCTCGTGGCGGCGGGGCAGGTCGGCCCGGGCCGTCAACGCCGGGGCCACCACGGGCGCCAGGGCGGCGACGACCGGCACGAACCAGAGGTCGTGGACGTGGTCGGTGGCGGCGTCGAGCGGCCACGGCAGCACCCGCTCGACCGGGGCGCCGGCTGCCACCAGCCACAGCGCCACCAACGCCACGTAGCGGTCGAGCCCCAGCCCGTAGGCCCGGATGTAGGGGCCGGCCATGACGCCCAGCGGACCGTGGTGGAGGGCGGCGACGCGGGCGCCGACCACGGCGAGCAGGTCGCGCCCGGCGGACGCGAAGGCCGCGGTCGGCGGGTGGGCGACCCACAGGCCCAGGGCCATCAGGTCGACCCCGTCGTAGGTCGGGGAGCTGTACTCGTCGACGTCGCCGACGGCGGCCACCCGATCGGCCAACCGGGCCGCCCGGGCCTCCCCGGCCGCGACCAGGGCGGCATCACCGGTCCGGGCCCCGGCCCAGGCCTGGAGCCAGGCGTGCAGCAGGGCCGGGTTGGTGTACCAGTCGGCGATGCGGTCGTCGGGCTCACCCCGCACGCAGCGGACGACCGCCCCCTCGACGCGCCCGACCAGGGCGGCCGGCAGGTCGCCCTCGTGGCGGGCCAGCGCCAGCGCCAGCACCGAGCCGAGGAACTGCCGCCAGTTCGGGTCGTAGTCGAGCCATTCGACCGCGCCCTCCTCGGGCGGGGCGGGCTGCTCGGCGGTGACCGGGAAGGTGCCGTCCCAGGGCCGGCCCGGCGCCCGCCACTGGAGGGCGACCACCCGGTCGAGGGTGGTCGCGGCCCGCTCGGCCCGGCCCTCGGCCAGGTCGGCCAGGGCGCCGAGGGCCGACTCCCGCACCGTGTGCAGGTCGAGGCCCAGGGCCGCCAGGTCGACGCCGGGCGCCGCACCGGGGGCGACCCGTTCGAGCCCGACCGCGGGGTCCCACCGCTCGTCGCGCAGGGCACGCAGCCGCACCGCCAGTTCCTCGGTCCGCGGCTCGACGCTCATGACGTCGACCGGTCGAGGGCGTCGACCAGCTCGGACCGGCCCCGGACGCCGAGCTTCCGGTACACCCGCTGGAGGTGGCTGTCGACGGTGCGCACCGAGACC
>CAYQGF010000496.1:0-2867 GCA_964416885.1 uncultured Iamiaceae bacterium | reverse complement strand
CCGCCGATGCCCGCCCGGCGCAGCACCTCGTCGGGCACGCCGGCGGCCTGGAAGGCGGCGAGGGGGATCGACTCGGCCTCGGCGTAGGCCCGGGCGTGGACCACGAAGTCGTCGACCACCGCCTGCGAGTCGGCCGACCGGGCGTGCTCGAGGTCGGCCAGGGCGTGGAGCCGGCCCAGCGGGTCGCCGGCGTCGGCCACCGCCGCCTCGGCCCGGGCCACCGCGTCGGCGTCGACGATCGACTCCGGGTCGTCCAACCAGAGCAGGTACCGGCGGACGGCGTCTTCGGGGGAGATCGTGGCCATCCACCCCGTCTACCACGTCCCGACCGAGCCGGGCCGACAGCCATCGTGACCTCGACGGACGGGGCAGCCCGCCGATCCCGGTAGGATCACTGGAGACATGGAGCCGGAACGCCGCCGACCCCACCGGGCCGCGGCGGTGGTGGGCCTGCTCGTCGGCGTCGTCCTCCTCCTCGGGGCCGTGCTCGACGGCGGGCTGTCGACCCCGACCCGCACCCCGGCGCACGACCCGGCCACCGCCGAGGCGGGCACGGACGTCACCGTCGCACGACCGGCGCCGAGCCGCGAGGATCGGGGCCCGTGGGACGTCGCCCCGCCGCTGCCCCTGGTCCCCACCACGATCTGGCCCCTGCTGCTGAGCGCAGCCGGGGCGGCGCTGCTGGTCCACCAGGCGACGAGCCGGGCGCACCGGGCCCCGGCGCTGCTCGTCGCCCGCCACCGCGGCCCACCGACGTCCTGACCCCGCCGCGCCCCGGCCCGGTCGCCCCCCGACCGGGCCCGCACCCGCACCATCGGGGCCCCGGCGGCCCTCCGGCCCCCACCGCCCCGGCCCCGCCGGCCGGCGACCGACGACACCGCCGGCCATCGCCCGGCCGGGCCGGCCCACCTCGACCGCACCACCACCCCGACCCCTCGCCATGACCCCGTGACCTTCCTCCTCGTCCTCCACGCCGTCCTCGGCGGGGCCGCCATCGCCGGCGGCGACCGTCTCGGTCGGCGCGCCCTGTGGATCGGAGCGATCGGGCCCCTGGCCGCCACGGCCTGGCTGGCGACCCGGCTCCCGGGGGTCCTCGACGGACAGCCGGTCACCGAGGTCGTCCACTGGGTGCCGGGGCTCGGGGTCGACCTGGCGTTGCGCCTGGACGGCTTCGGCGCCCTGATGGTGCTCCTCGTCTCCGGCGTCGGCGTCCTCGTCTTCGCCTACGCCGGGGGCTACCTGCCTCGCGAGGGACCGGGCGTGGGCCGCTTGATCGGCCTGCTCACCCTGTTCAGCGGGTCGATGTTCGCCCTGGTCGTGGCCGACGACCTGATCATCCTGTACGGGGCCTGGGAGCTGACGTCGGTGACGTCGTTCCTGCTCATCGGGAACGACAACCGCGACCCCCGGGCCCGGGCCGCCGCCCTCCAGGCCCTGCTGGTGACCGGGGCCGGTGGGTTGGCGATGCTCGCCGGCTTCGTGGTGCTGGGCCAGGCCGCCGGGACCTACCGGTTGAGCGAGATCCTGGCCGACCCGCCCGAGGCCGGCACGGCGGTGACCGCAGCCCTCGCCCTGATCCTCCTCGGCGCCTTCACCAAGTCGGCCCAGTACCCCTTCCACGGCTGGCTCCCGGGGGCGATGGTCGCTCCCACCCCCGTCAGCGCCTACCTCCACTCGGCCACCATGGTGAAGGCGGGCGTCTACCTGATCGCCCGGCTCGCCCCGGCCTTCGCCGACGTCGGCCTGTGGCGCCCCCTCGTCGTCACCGTCGGCGTCGTCACCATGGTCGGCGGCGGCCTGCGGGCGCTGCGCCAGACCGACCTCAAGCTGCTCCTGGCCATGGGCACCGTCAGCCAGCTCGGCTTCATGGTCGCGGTCCTCGGCTGGGGGACCCCGGCGACCGACGTGGCCGGCTGCGTCCTGCTGATCGGCCACGCCGCCTTCAAGGCTGCGGCGTTCATGGTCGTCGGCGCCCTCGACCACCAGCACGGCACCCGCGACATCCGGAGCCTGCCCCGCCCGACCCGGGCCTGGGCCCCGGTGACGGCGACCGCGATCGTCGCCGCCGCGTCGATGGCAGGCATCCCGTTCGCCTTCGGGTTCGTGGCCAAGGAGTCGGCCTTCGAGGCCGTCCTCCACGGGGGCCGCGGGTCGGGCCTCGCCCTCGCCGGCCTGGTGCTCGGGTCGATCCTGACGGTGGGCTACAGCGCCCGCTTCGCCTTCGGGGCCCTCGGCCGGCTGGCCCGGCCGGCCGATGCCGCGGCGACGGCCGCCGCGACCCACGGCCCGCCGGCCCCCGCGCTCGTCGTGCCCGGTCTCGTCCTGGCCGTCCTCACCGTCGCCACCGGTCTGGTGCCCGGGTTGCTCGACCCGCTGATCGACGAGGCCGGCGAGGCCCTCGACGCCGCCGTGCCCGCGGTGCACCTGGCGGTCTGGCACGGCGTGAACCTGCCGCTGCTGCTGACGGTCGTCGCCCTGGTCGGTGGCGCCGGGCTGTACCTGGCCCGCCGCACCCTCGACCCGGTGCTGGCGCTGGGCCACACGCCCGCCTCGTCCTCCGGCCTCTACGGCCTGTGCCTCCGGGGCCTCAACACCGTGGCCGACCGGGTGACCGGGGTGGCGCAGCCGGGCTCCCTGCCGATCTACCTCGGCGTCATCGCCACGACCGCGGCGGTCATCCCCGGCGGGATGCTGCTGTGGTCCGGGCCCTGGTGGCCGGGGTGGCCCGAGCTGGTCGAGACACCGCTGCACGTCCCGGTCGCCGGCCTGGTCCTGGGGGCCGCGCTGGCGGCCACGGTCGTCCGGCGTCGCTTCACCGCCGCCCTCTACCTCGGCGTGGTCGGCTACGCCATGGCCGGGCTGTTCGT
>CAYQGF010000495.1:0-2869 GCA_964416885.1 uncultured Iamiaceae bacterium | reverse complement strand
TCAGCAGGTTGTTGTCGGCCGGGTCCTCGGACTCCTCGCTGCCGCCCTGCTCGAAGACGTCGATCTGCACCTCCGACTGGTCGTCGACGACCGTGTAGAAGGTGTCGGTGACGACCAGGGGCAGCGGGTCGTTGCGGTGGGTCAGGAACGATGCGACCTGCGTGCCGTCCGAGCCCTGGATCAGCAGGCCGAAGCCGCGGGAGCAGACGTTCTGGACCTGGGTGCCCACCAGGTCGGACACCACGTCGGTCGGCAGCCCGTAGCTCTCGGCCGCATCGCCCAGCACCTGGGACAGGTCGAGGGTGTCGGCGTCGTCGAGGCCCTGGCCCTCGGCCAGCTTGCCCTGGGCGACCAGGTCGTCGATCACGACCTGCTCGATCTCCTTCTTCTGCCCGAAGATGGCCGCCCCCTTGGCCACGGCCAGGTCGGGGTCGGCGAGCTGCGGGTCGAAGGCGAACTCGCTGCGGAGCTTGGCCGCGACGGCCGGCATCTTCGAGGAGCCGCCGACCAGCAGCACCCGGTCGATCGTGGTGACGTTGCGGGCCTCCGCCGCCTTGGTGACGGCCCGGGTGAGCTGCATCGTCCGCTGGAGCAGGGAGGCGGTGAGGGCCTCCAGCTCCTCCCGGGTGACGGTGATGTTGGCCCGGTGCCCGGCGTGGACGACCAGGACGTCGGTCGACTCCCGGTTGGTCAGGTTCTGCTTGGCCTCCTCGGCCGCCGAGATGAGGTCCTGGGCCCCGTAGGAGTCGTCGAGCGGGTCCTCGGCGTCGGGGCACTCCTCCAGGAACTTCTCCGACAGGTGGGTGGCGAGGCGGGCGTCCCAGTCGGCGCCGCCCAGCTCGTGGTCGCCGTCGGTGGTGACGACCCGGATCTTCTTCTCCGACAGCTCGATCACGGTGACGTCGAAGGTGCCGCCGCCGAGGTCGTAGACGAGGACCGTCTCGGCCTCGGCGGTCTGGCTGGCGAACCCGTAGGCGAAGGCGGCGGCGGTCGGCTCGTTGATGATGTCGACCACGTTCATCCCGGCGTACTCGCCGGCCAGCTTGGTGGCCTTGCGCTCCTCGTCGCCGAAGTAGGCGGGGACGGTGATGACCACATCGGTGACCGGCTCGCCGGTCTGGCGCTCGACGTCGCCGGCCAGGGCCTTGAGGATGAAGGCGCTGATGGCCGGTGCCGACCACTCCTTGCCCTGGGCGGCGAAGCGCCAGCTGTTGTCGCCCATGTGCCGCTTCACGAGCGAGGCCACGTTGTCGGGGTTGATGCGGGCCTGGCGCTTGGCCTGCTTGCCGACCACGACGTCCTGGTCGGAGTCGAACAGCACGACCGACGGGGTGGTCGGCTCGTTGTCGAGGTTGGTCAGGACCTCGGGGCGGCCGAAGCGGTCGACCCGGGAGATGCACGAGTAGGTCGTGCCCAGGTCGATGCCGTAGACGGTGGTGGCCATCAGGTCTCCTCGTCGGTCTCGGTGATCTCGGCGAACTGGGGACGATCGTGGGGGCCCTGGCCCCCGGAATCGTCCCCAGTTCGGGTGGGAGGCGGTTCGGGCGCGGCGGGCTCGGGTGGCGCGAGCGTCGGCGGGGTCTGGAACACCTCGACCTCGGCGGCCCGGAAGGTGCGGCCGTCGTCGTGGGTGAAGCCCGGTCGGCGCACGGTGGCGATGGTGCCCGGCTCGCCGTCGCTCGACGGGACCCGGCCCACGCCGTGGTGGCGGGTGGCGTCGAGGGCCTCACCGACCTCGGGGGCGAACGGGGCGAGGCCCCAGCGGGCCAGCGTGTCGAGCAGGCGGGAGCGGACCAGGTCGAGGTCGGTGCGGGCCTCGGGGTGGCAGGCCGAGGCCAGCTGGGCGACCTCGTCGTGGAGCCGCACCACGTCCCGCAGGAGCGGGAGGGTGACCGACGCCAGCTCGCCGGCCCGCAGCCGCTGGTTCTCGGCGTGCAGCTCGCCGACGTGCTCGTCGGCCCGCCGGGTCAGCCGGACCAGCTCGTCGATCCCCTTCTGGAGCCCGGCGAACCCCGCGGCCACCGTCTCCTCCCGCGCCCCCTCCTCCCGCGCCCCCTCATCCTCGGCGAACTGGGGACGATCGTGGGGGCCCTGGCCCCCGGGATCGTCCCCAGGTGGGTCGGTGGCGGGCTCGTCCGGCTCGGGACCCTCGGGGTCGGACGCGGGGGCGTCGGGCACGTCGGCATCCTACGCATGGGCCTCGCGACCGGGGATCGGGTGGGGGTGGGGTCACACGGGCCGACGGGCCCCGCCGGTCGGAGGGCGAGGGTAGGGTCCGGCCCGCGTCGCCCGAGGGCCGGGGGACGACCCCGAGCGACCCCTCCGGAGGCACTCCCATGGCTGTTTCGCTGAGCAAGGGCGGCAACGTCTCGCTCTCCAAGGAGGCTCCCGGCCTCACCGACATCATCGTGGGCCTGGGCTGGGACGTGCGGGCCACCGACGGCACCGACTTCGACCTCGACGGCAGCGTCTTCCTGGTGAACGCCGAGGGGCGGGTCCGCAGCGACGCCGACTTCATCTTCTACAACAACCTCACCTCGGCCGACGGCAGCGTCCAGCACACCGGCGACAACCGCACCGGCGAGGGCGAGGGCGACGACGAGGCCATCAAGGTCAACCTGCCGGGCGTGCCGGCCGACGTCGACAAGATCGTCGTGGGCGTCACCATCGACCAGGCCGAGGCCCGCAGCCAGAACTTCGGCCAGGTGTCGAACGCCTTCATCCGCATCGTCAACGGGGCCGACAACACCGAGATCGCCCGCTACGACCTGTCCGAGGACGCCTCGATCGAGACGGCCATGATCTTCGGCGAGGTCTACCGCAACGGCGCCGAGTGGAAGTTCCGGGCCGTCGGCCAGGGCTTCGCCGG
>CAYQGF010000494.1:0-2879 GCA_964416885.1 uncultured Iamiaceae bacterium | reverse complement strand
CCCAGAAGTTGATGCCCATCAGCCACTCGAGGTCGTCGTAGCTGGTGCCCTCGACCGTGGCCCCGACCGCCACCCCGGCGTTGTTGACGATCAGGTTGACCCGCCCGTGGTCGGCGACGACCCGGTCGGCCCAGGCATCGACGGCGGCCCGGTCGGCCACGTCGACCCGGGCGGTGGTGACCTCGACGCCGTGCCGCTTGGCCTGGAGCGCGGTCTCGGCCAGGCCGGCCTCGTCGACGTCGGACAGCGCCAGGTGGGCGCCCCGACGGCCCAGGTCGACGGCCAGCGCCCGACCGATGCCCGATGCCGCCCCGGTGATCGCTGCGACCCGGTCCCGGAAGTCCTTCATGACCCCATTCGTTACCACCGGTAAGGCCCGTCCCGCCACGCCGACGCGACGAACCGGTGACCGGATCCCCCGGGGGGACCTGGTCACCGGTTCGCAGAGCTGCGGGCCGGGCCGAGTGGGCGGCCCCAGCCGGTCGGTCAGAGGATGTTGCCCTCCGGGCACAGCCGGACCAGGGCGGTGCCGGTCAGGCGCACCGCGTTGCGACCCGTCTGCACCCAGGCGTTCGTCAGCGCGGTCCGATCGGCGGAGGGGATCGCCGGGGTCGAGGCACAGGCCGAGCTGGCCGACCGGTTGACGGCGATGGTGGTGGCCTCGGCGGCCCGGCCGAAGCTCCGCAGCACGGACTTGCGCCCGGCCGACGAGCCGGCCGTGTCGAGGCGGCCGGCCCAGAAGGCGACACCCGAGGTGTCACCGGCCCGGCCCAGGTGGTGCTGGTAGGCGGCCTCGGCCAGCCCCTCGCCGTCGCCACCCCAGCGGGTGAAGGCCTCCGGCGAGCCCAGCAGGTTGAGCACCAGGTCCTCGGCGCTCATGCCGGCGGCGACCCGCCCGCCCCAGTAGCTCACCTCGGCGGCGGAGGCCGACCGGCCCACCGTCGTCGGGTACAGCGTCCGCACCAGGCGGGTACGGCCCTCGGCGGAGCCGGTGACCGAGTTGGCCACCGACTGGCGGGAGGCGCCGGCGTCGAGGCGGCCGACCCAGAACTCGAGGGCGCCCTCGTCGACGGCCCGGCCCAGGGCCGCCTGGAACAGGTGCTCGACGAACGCCTCGTCGGGGTCGGGCGGCTCGACGACGTCGACGGGCACGGCGGCGACGGTGAGGGGCGCGGGGGCCTTGCCCGCCTGGTTGGCGCCGGTCTGGCGGAAGTGGCCGAGCAGCGACGGCACCGCCGGGGCGAGGACGTCGAGGAACGGCTGCGGGAACTGCCGGAACTCGTTGGGGTTCTCCTCCAGGTCGGTGCGGAGGACGAAGTCCGGCGTGACCGTCAGCGAGAGGGCCCCGTCGGCGATGGTGACGGCACCGGCCGGGATGGTCAGGTCGGCGACGGTGGTCCGCACGGGGGCCGTGTAGACGTGGTCCTGGCCTGCCGCCGGGGTGAGGGCGTAGGAGACGTCCGCGGTGAGCGTGCCGCGCTCGCCGTCGAGGTGCAGGGTCGGGTCGGCCATGCGGATCCGGTAGTTGCCCTGGGCGAAGTTGCCCACCTCCAGCCAGCCGGTGAAGGCGATCTCCCCCTCGCCGGTGGCCGGGTCGTACACACCGGAGGTGGCCTCGGGGAAGGCGAAGCCGCCGGTCGTCTTGTAGGCCGGGTCACCGGCGGCGTGGGCGGGGGCCAGGCTGGAGCTGGTCCAGGCCTGGTCGCTGACCTTCCAGATCAGGCCCGAGGTCGGCGGGGCCGGGGTGTACGGGAAGCCGACGGTGACCGGCGACGGGGCCTTGCCCGCCTGGTTGGCGCCGGTCTGGCGGAAGTGGCCGAGCAGCGACGGCACCGCCGGGGCGAGGACGTCGAGGAACGGCTGCGGGAACTGCCGGAACTCGTTGGGGTTCTCCTCCAGGTCGGTGCGGAGGACGAAGTCCGGCGTGACCGTGAACGAGACGTGCCGGCCGGTGTCGACGATGGCACCGGCGGCGAAGGTCAGGTCGGCGACGGTCGTCCGCGCCGGTGTCGTGTACGTGTGGCCCTCGCCGGCGGGCGGCGTGAGGGCGTAGGAGACGTCCGCGGTGATGCGGCCGTCGGTCCCCCCGGCGTCGAGGACGACGGTGGGGTTGGTGATGCGGATGCGGTAGTTGCCCTGGTTGATGTTGCCGATCTCGAAGCTGCCGGCGAAGGTCGCGGTGCCGGCGCCGGTGGCGGGGTCGAACGCGGTGGCCGACGCCGTGGGGAAGGTGAACCCGTTGGCCTCCTTGGTGGCCGGGGCCGTGGTGGCGTGGGCCGGGGCCAGGCTGGAGCTGGTCCAGGCCTGCTCCGACATCTTCCACACCAGCCCGGTGGTGGGCGGGTCGGCGGCACCGGCCGGGGCCGTGGTGCCGGCGACCAGGCTGGCGGTGAGCGCGAGCAGCGCGGCGAGGAGGCCGGCGGCGGCTCGGGCGGCCCGTGGCCGCCGGGTGGTCTCGTCGATATCCATTGGGGTTCCCCGGACGTTGGTGGTCGTGCTACCCGCACTTTGACAGTAAGGCTTGCCTACTACACGGCATCGCGTCGGCCCAAGACCAGCCCACCCCGAGCCGGCCCGGGGGAACGGACGACGGCGACGCCGTCGTCAGGGATGCAGCGGGGGCACCGAGGGGATGCGGGCGAGGGTCGAGGCGACGGGGCCGAAGCGTTCCGCCCCGGCCTCCCAGTCGTCGTGGGCCGCCCGCACCTCGTCCCACGATCGGGCCACGTAGTTCCACCACATGAGGGGGGTCGCCTCGAAGGGCGCGCCGCCGACGAGCAGGGCGCGGGTCGGCTCGGTGGCGCGCAGGTGCAGCTCGTCCCGCCCGAGGCCGAGGTAGCCGAGGTGGCCGGGGGTGAGGGTGGTGCCGTCGAGCTCGA
>CAYQGF010000493.1:0-2890 GCA_964416885.1 uncultured Iamiaceae bacterium | reverse complement strand
GGTTGGGCGGGGAATGGCGCATAAAAGCGCCAGGCGAAAATTATTGTTGGGAATAAGGAACGGCGTCGGGTACATCGCCACAACGCACCGTTCACGACGGGTGTTTTTAAACCGCTACATCAGAACCAAACGTGGCTGTTGGAGAATAAACGGATCCGTAGCAGGAATATGAAGATGTTTGTAAAACACGGTGTTGAGCATGCTATTCTCCTACAACGCGTAACGGGTCATGGTATGCCATTCATTGACATCTTTGAACGGCCTGTAAATCCCATTCATCTTGTAATGCTGGATCTGATTGTCATTTGAGCAGAACGCATGAAGATGATCGCTTGCAAGAGTTCCGGCATTATCATTGTCCATCCAGCTGCATACCATTTTATAAGGATAGTTTTGAACGTATGCCAATGCAGGTTTTAGACAGCTCACAGAGTTAAGAATAATCGCGTCACCTTTTAAACTGCTTTTATTGTGTCGGGTGGCAATAGACAGATAATCCATCATGCCTTCGAATACATGTACGGTTTGACAGTTCGGATCGAGGCCACGCACAAACGAAAAGCTTTTCTTTTTGAAGCATCCTTTGAAGTAAGGATTACGGAGTTCGAGGCCGTTTAGCTCGTTTGGAAAACCCAATGCGACGAAGTGCTTGCCTGTATTGCTATTAAATAGCTGGACTTGTTTGAGGTGTTTTGACGCGATATCTAATTTGATATGACGTTGGTGGAGATACTGGATTAGTCCGGGATTTTCGATCGGTTGCGATTTTCGGAGTTCCAAGGCAGGTTGTGCATCTAGCGTTTCTGATGGTCTGACAATACAGTGATCCGGAAACGTATTTCCAGCCATGTTACGCAACCAGCGCAGTGCGTCCACCACATTGTGAGCTTCTTTGGTGGATTTGAGATAAGCGCAAACAAAGTTGACCACATCCCCGCCAATTCCTTCTCCGAAATCATGCCAGGAATTACATTGTGTATTAACCACAAAACTGGCTGTTTTCTCATTTCGTAGAGGCGATAAATACCAGAGTTTGTGTTGAGAGGCACGTTTGGGTTTACAGTTTAAAAGTGTCAGAATTTCACGCAACGGAATAGTTTTCGCATGATCAATGTTCATGGCGATCTCCAAGGAAAATGAGGAAATAAAAAAGGAAGGCTGTTCACCTTCCTTGCGTTATGATCAGACTGTCATACGATCCTGAATGAAACGATCCAGTTCCGATTGACGGTAGCGGACTGAGCGCCCAATACGGATGGGTTTTAAATCGTACCTCTTTGTGCAGTCCCACACTGCCAAAGTGTTAGGGGACATATTCAGAAATTTCGCTGCTGCTTTACGGTTTACCAATACATCTTGTGTTCTTTGCATCATCCTATCCTCCAGAAAAAATTGAAGTTAAGCGCGGCCAGACCAATTTGATGGGCAGGGAATCCGAACCTAGGTTTTCAACCATAGCGAGTCAAATAAAAAACGCATAAATATGCGAGGGATAATAGGCGTAAATGATTACGGACTGAATATGATAAAACAAGGAGGCTTTCGTAGCTGCTCACGGCTGTTTGATATGTTGCCCGACCTTCAAAATGTGATGGTATCAAAAAAAAGCAAAGTCCATTAATTAACGCTCAATGCGGCACCAGTGCGGCACCAGCGATTTTTGGAGATTTCTGAGATTGAATTAAATGATTGATTTTATTGGTTGCGGGGGCCAGATTTGAACTGACGACCTTCAGGTTATGAGTCTCTCCAGGGGCATTTTTATGGTTATTCACGGTCATTAATATTGCTATATAAATCAAAGATTTGATTGCAATTTCTAACCTTTCACCTTATACTGAATTTGACTGATTTTGACGCAAAATGCGGCACCAGTGCGGCACCAGACCCGACCTTCAGGTTTATGATATGACCATCAGGTTTACTAAATCACTATTTGAATCCCTCCCCCCGCCTCGTACGGGCAGAAAGTATTATCATGACGACAAAGAGCAAGGTTTGTCAGCCTATCAGACCGCGAACGGGACAATTTCCTTTTTCACACGCAAAAGAATAGATGGCAGAGATACCAGACTCTTTATCGGAAACTATCCGGATCTTTCCATAGAACAGGCGCGGAACAAAGCTGCTGAACTACGTGGACTTGTCGCAACGGGAAAGAACCCTCATGAAGAACGGCAGATCCAAAAACGTAATCATCAGACCTTCGGCGAATTATACGAAGAGTACATGACGCGATATAGCAAGAAGCATAAGAAGTCCTGGAAATATGACGAACGTGAGATCAATAAGTTTTTGTCTCACTGGTTCAATAGACGGCTTTCTACCGTTAGCCGTCAGGAAGTCCAACTTCTGCATGAAAAAACATATGA
Source organism: uncultured Iamiaceae bacterium (assembly GCA_964416885.1). Lineage (GTDB taxonomy): Bacteria > Actinomycetota > Acidimicrobiia > Acidimicrobiales > Iamiaceae > Iamia. The sequence continues at coordinate 518 of CAYQGF010000493.1, read as the reverse complement.
GAATAACGGTCTCTATCAAGCCAACCGCCTTCTCGAACGTGTACGCGGGATGTTCAACAAGGCGATCGAATGGGGCTGGGAAGGTCAGAACCCAGCCACTGGGATTAAAAAGTACAAAGAAAAAAGCCGCGATCGTTTTGTCCAACCGTCCGAAATGCCTTGTCTGCTTCGCGCGCTGGAAGAAGAAGAAAATGAAACTGTCCGCGACTTCCTCTGGATCTTACTTTTTACTGGAGCCCGGAAAACCAACACACTCATGATGCGTTGGGATGAAATCAAGTGGGATATCCATGAGTGGCGCATACCAGATACCAAAAATGGCGAGCCTCTTTCTGTTCCATTGTCGTCGCGCGCAATGGGAATTTTGAAAACGCGCTACGAAATATCAAACAGCCCCTGGGTGTTTCCTCAAGACGAGAATAATCAAAAACATTTGAACGACCCTAAAAAAGGATGGATCCGCACTCTGGAACGTGCCAGTTACTATTTATGGCGTGGCAACGATCGCCTCAAAAAAC
>CAYQGF010000492.1:0-2895 GCA_964416885.1 uncultured Iamiaceae bacterium | reverse complement strand
CCCGGGCCGAGTTCTTCAACCCCGACGGCACCACCGCCGAGCTGTGCGGCAACGGCCTGCGGGTCCTGGCCCGGTTGCTGCTGGAGCGCCGGGGCGTCGACGACCTGGCCATCGACATCGGCCCCCGCCGCTTCCGCACCGCCCGCGCCGCCGCGCCGGGCGACACCGACGACGAGACGACGGCCACCGACGTCACGATCGAGCTGCCCCCGGTCACCGACGCCGCCGCTGACGTGCCGGTCGTCGGGGTCGGCGCCCGCCTGCTCGACGCCCCGCTCCCCGCCCTCGACCCGACCCTGCGGTTCTCGGCCGTCGCCGTCCCCAACCCCCACCTGATCACCGTCGCCGACACCTTCGACGTCGACCGGTGGCGGGCGCTCGGCGAGATCGTCACCGCACCGAGCGAGCTGCTCCCGCACGGGGCCAACCTCTCGGTCGTGGTGCCGTTGGCCGACGACGAGGTCTTCGTCCGCACCTACGAGCGGGGTGCCGGCCCGACCCTGTCGTGCGGGTCGGGCGTGGTCGCCTCGCGCACCGTGCTCACCGCCCTCGGGCTGGCCCCGGCCGAGGCCCGCGTCGTCGTCCGCAACGTCGGCGGCCCGGCCCGCTCCTGGCTCGCGCCGACCGCCGCGGAGGGGGCGTCGATGGTGCCCTCCCTCTCGGGCAACGCCACCTTCGTCTACCGGGCCACCGTCGACGTCGACTCCTTCGTGCGGGGCGACGTCCCCGCCATCGTCGAGCAGGAGCCCTTCGCCGCCGACCGGGCCGCCTTCGAGCAGCGCTTCGCCGCCAACGCCGCCCGCCTGGCCACCTTCGGCATCGACGTCACCGCCGCCTCGTAGCCCACCGCCGTACGCGATGTGCCTGGCACGTCGCGTACGTCAGATGTCGTAGCCGCCCTGGTGGGCGCGGATGTGGCGGAGGGCCTCGACCGCGGTGGTCGGGCCGTAGGTGCGGGCCGGGGGCAGGTTGGCCCGGATCTGCTCGACGTCGGCCGGGCTGACCTCGCACACCGACTCGGGCACCTCGATGCCGTACAGCCGGGCCGACGTCAGCCCGAAGATGTCGGCCTTCAGCTCGTCGGTCAGCTCGGGGTAGCCGTGGCGCTCCTGGAGCTCGGCCGAGATCTGGAAGGTCCGCAGCGCCTGGATCTGGTCCTGTGGGGTCCCGAACCAGATCGAGTCGGTGCCCCACACCACCCGGTCGGGGCCGATGTGGGTCAGCAGCTTGCCGAGCACGTGGGCCGCCTCGGTCGGGTTCCGCATCAAGAACCACCACGTGCCACCCAGCTCGGCGTAGACGTTGGCGCTCGCCTCCAGCCCGGCGTCGGTGACCGAGCGGATCAGCCGGTCGACGCCCTGGGGGTTCGGGTCGTCGGGGTCGTAGGGGCCGACGCCGCCCTGCCCGGGCTCGTAGCCGGAGTGGTACACGACGAAGCTGATGTCGGGGTTGCGGGCCGCGGCCGGCCCGATGTCGCTCGGGTCGGCCAGCTCGGGCGTGGTGCCGACGATCGAGCTGATGCCCTTGTGGGTGCAGATGATCGGTGGGCCGATCTCGCGGACGTGGTCGATGAAGCGCTGGCCGATCTGCGGACGGTCGGGGTCGTGGTCGTCGAAGTAGAAGTGCGCGTCGGTCGGGGTCATCGTGTAGATCTTCCAGGCCGCCAGGTCGTAGCGGTCCCGGGTGTCGGTCATGGCCTCCAGCGCCAGGTCGAACGACGGCCCGTGGTGCGGGTAGGCGCCGCCGTGCATCAGCACCCGGCCGTCGCAGCCGAGCCGGGTGGCGACGTCGATGGCGTGGACCATGTCCTCGCTCTGGAGCCCCGCCAGCGCCTGGGCCGGCAGCGCCGACAGCACCGCCATGGTGGTGTCCGAGCGGGCGAACACCTCCCGGAAGTAGGCGCCGACGGTGAAGCAGGTGCGGGTGTCGCCGTCCTCGATGCCCTCGGGGCACTCGGCCTGGGGGAACAGCGACGTCCAGTCGCCGCCGGCCTCGCCCAGGTCCTGGTTCACGTAGTGGGTCTGGACGTCGAAGATGAACTCGCCGCCGCCCAGCGCCTCCAACGCCGCGTCGGTGTCGACGGTGGCCTCCTCCGGCACCTCGTAGGTGCCCCCGGGCTCCTCGCCCCGGCTGCGGGACTCCTCCTTGGAGCAGGCCGCCAGCATGAAGAAGGTCGCCGCCGCGCCGGTGGCGCCGGTCAGGAAGCGCCGCCGGGAGATGCCCAGGCGCCGGGCGTTGACGTCGGCCAGCCGGTACGTGCGCCGGATGGCCTCCTCGACCGTCGGGGTGTGGGGCAACGGGACGAACTCCCCGTTGGAGACCGGCCCCAGCTTCACCGGCAACGGGTCGTGCTCAGCCACGTGTCCTCCTCGGCTGACCGTGGAACCTGCAGCCATCATGCACGAAGAACGCGCACCTGGTGTCAGACACCAACTCGCGACCCCAGCTCCTACGATCGCCGGCCATGCGCTTCGACCTCGCTCCCGACCAGATGCCGACCGCCTGGTTCAACGCCCTGCCGCGGTTGCCCGAGCCCCTGCAGCCGCCGCTGCACCCGGCCACCCGCGAGCCGGTCGGTCCCGACGACCTGGCCCCGCTGTTCCCCATGGCGCTCATCGAGCAGGAGATGACCGGGGCACCGTGGGTCGACGTCCCCGGTGAGGTGCTCGACATCCTCAAGCTGTGGCGGCCCACGCCGCTGGTGCGGGCCGAGCGGCTGGAGGCCGAGCTGGGCACGCCGGCGCGCATCTACTTCAAGGACGAGTCGGTCAGCCCGGCCGGGTCGCACAAGCCCAACACCGCGGTGGCGCAGGCCTTCTACAACAAGGCCGAGGGCATCACCCGGCTCACCACCGAGACCGGCGCCGGCCAGTGGGGCACGTCGCTGGCCTTCGC
>CAYQGF010000491.1:0-2905 GCA_964416885.1 uncultured Iamiaceae bacterium | reverse complement strand
TCGGCTACGCCATCCTCCTCGGCATCGCCGGGGCCGCCATCTTCCTGGGCGCCACGACCGCCGCCTTCCGCGACGCCAACGTCGAGGCCGAGGCCGAGCTGCTCGGTGGGGCCGACGTCGAGGTCCCCGAGGTCGTCGCCCCGGCCCGGGGCAGCTACTGGCCCGTGATCGGTGCCTTCGGCGCCGGTGCGGTGGTGGTCGGCCTGGCCACCAACGCCGTCCTGGCCGGCTTCGGCCTGGTCGTCCTGGCCGCCGTGGCCATGGAGTGGGGCATCACCGCCTGGGCCGATCGGGCCACCACCGACGACGAGGTGAACTCGGGCGCCAAGCGCCGGGTGATCCTGCCGTTCGAGGTGCCCCTCCTCGGGGCGCTGGGCATCGGCGTGTTCGTCCTGGCCGTCTCCCAGATCCTCCTCACCGTGCCGAAGGCCGCCGTCTACTTCCTCTTCGGCGGCGCCGCCCTGGCCGTCCTGATCGTGGCGTTCGTCTTCTCGTCCCGGGCCCAGCTCAGCTCCTCGCTGATCGCGGCCCTGTGCGTGGTGGGGGCCCTGGCGATCCTGGCCGGCGGCATCATCAGCGTCCTCGTCGGCCCCCGCGAGATCGAGCACCACGGCGACGGTGCGGCCGAGGAGCACGAGGGCGCGCCGCTCCCCGCTCCCGACGCCCCCGTGGTCCTCTCCGGAGCTGCCTCGTGACCACCCCTTCCACCCCGGGATCCCGCATGTCGTTCCTGCGTTCGCTCCGTCGCGCCGCGCCCGTCATGGGCCTGGCGACGGTCCTCGTCGTCCTCGGTGCCTGCGCCAAGGACGCCCCCCAGGACACCCTCCAGCCGGCCGGGCCCGACGCCCGGATGATCGACGACCTGATCTCGCCGATCTTCGGCATCGCCGGCATCGTGTTCGTGCTGGTGCTCGGCGGCGCCGTCTTCCTGGCCTTCAAGTTCCGGGCCAAGGACGACGAGCACTACGACGACCTGCCCAGCCAGATCCACGGCAACAACGTGCTGGAGATCGGCTGGACGATCCTCCCCGCGGTCGTGCTGCTCATCACCGGCGTGTTCAGCGTCGCCGCCATCCTCGACCTCAACGAGGCTCCGCCCCGGGACTCGGTCTCGGTCCAGGTCATCGGGCACCAGTGGTGGTGGGAGTACCGCTACGACATGGACGGCAACGGCCGCTTCGACGACCCCGACGACATCGTCACCGCCAACGACCTGGTGATCCCCGTCGACGAGCCGGTCGCCCTCTCGGTCACCTCCCGTGACGTCATCCACTCCTTCTGGGTGCCCCGTCTGAACGGCAAGCGGGACGCGGTGCCGAACCGCTCGCACCCGTGGCGCATCCAGGCCGACGAGGTCGGCGAGTACATCGGCCAGTGCACCGAGTACTGCGGGCTGTCGCACGCCGAGATGCGGATCAAGACCGTCGCGGTCGAGCGCAGCGAGTTCGAGGCGTGGGCCGAGCGCCAGCAGACGGTCGCCACCCCCTACGACGAGGACGACACCAGCGAGGCCGCCGAGGGCTACCGGGTCTTCACCGGTCAGCTCTGCGCCAGCTGCCACCTGGTCGACGGGGTCAACGACGACGCCTTCTCGGACGCCGACATCCCCGAGTTCAACCGCGACATCATGGGTGGCCCGGGCACGATCACCGACCCGCTGCTCCAGGGCAGCCGTCACGCCCCGAACCTGACCCACCTGATGAGCCGCACCACCTTCGCCGGTGCCAAGTTCGACCTCCGTCGGGACACCGAGGAGTGCGAGGCCCTGGGCCTGGAGTGGTCCGCCACCGAGGAGAACCTCGAGCGCTGCCTCGACCGCGCCGCCCTCGAGGCGTGGCTCCGCGACCCGCCCGCCGAGAAGGCGATGCACGCCGAGGAGGTGCCCGGTCGCAGCCCCCGCCGGGGCATGCCCAACCTCCAGCTCACCGAGGACCAGATCGACCAGCTGATCGCCTACCTGAGCACGCTCAGGTAGACGGAGAGAGACGACATGGCAGCTACGACCACGCATCCGGCGCCCACCCGCAGCACCGAAGGTCCCCTCGCCCTCCCGTCGGGGGAGCAGACGCCGCGCACCCCGCTCGGCGCCTTCACCCGGCCCACCGGGACCACCGGCTGGCGTTCGTGGGTCACGACGGTCGACCACAAGCGCATCGGCATCATGTACGGCGTCGCGTCGATCTTCTTCCTGTTGATCGGCGGCGTCGAAGCCCTGCTGATCCGGGTCCAGCTGGCGGCGCCGAACGGACAGGTGCTGTCCGCCGACGCCTACAACCAGGTGTACACGATGCACGGCACCACCATGATCTTCCTGGCGGTGATGCCCCTCGGCGCGGCGTTCATGAACTACCTGATCCCGCTCCAGATCGGGGCCCGTGACGTCGCCTTCCCCCGGATGAACGCCCTCAGCTTCTGGGTGTACCTGGCGGGCGGCATCGTCCTGAACTCGGCCTGGCTGCTGGGCGGCGGCGCCGACGGCGGCTGGTTCAACTACGCCCCCAACAACGGCGTCAAGTACTCGCCGACCCATGGCATCGACTTCTGGAACATGGGCCTGCTGCTCACCGGCATCGCCTCGCTCGTCGGCGCGGTGAACCTGATCACCACCTGCCTGAACATGCGGGCGCCCGGCATGAAGCTGTTCCGGATGCCGGTGTTCACGTGGATGAGCCTGGTGACGCAGTTCATGCTGCTGTTCGCCATCCCGGTGCTCACCGCGGCGCAGTTCCTGCTGCTGTTCGACCGTCTGTTCGGCGCCCGGTTCTTCGACGTCGACGCCGGTGCCGACCCGCTCCTGTGGCAGCACCTCTTCTGGATCTTCGGTCACCCGGAGGTCTACATCATGATCCTGCCGGTGTTTGGCGCCGTCTCCGAGATCGTGCCGACCTTCAGCCGGAAGCCGCTC
>CAYQGF010000490.1:1626-2913 GCA_964416885.1 uncultured Iamiaceae bacterium | reverse complement strand
TCGTCGGGCTGGAGGGCGTCGGCCACTTCGTCCACATCGAGCAGCCCGACGTCGTGGCCGGCCTGGTCCTGGAGCACATCTCGTGAGCACCCCCCCGATCCCGTCCTCGACCACCGGCGCCGTCACCTGGCTCCGCCACAACAAGGTCGACCTCGCCCTCCACCACCTGCGCGACGCCGTCGACCCCGCCGCCCGGCCCCTGCTGCTCCTCCACGGCCTGGGCGAGGCCACCCCGGCGCACGCGCCGGACTGGACCGATGCGTGGCCGGGGGCCGTCGTCGGCCTCGACCTCACCGGCCACGGGCGCAGCAGCACCGCGCCGGGCGGTGGCTACACCGCCGAGGTCCTGATGGCCGACGCCGCCACCGCGGCCACCCACCTCGCGGCGAGCGACGTCGGGGGCGTGACCGTCGTCGGCCGGGGCCTGGGCGCCTACGTGGCCCTGCTGGTGGCCGGAGCCTGCCCGGGCCCGGTGCAGGGCGCGGTGCTGGCGGACGGCCCGGGCCTGGCCGGTGGGGGGCCGACCCCGGGGTCGCCGATGGTGGTGGAGGGGATGCGGATGCCGTCCGGCCCGCCGGACCCCTTCGCCCTCATCGAGCTCTCCCACGACGTCCGGCCCCCGGACTACGCGGTGTCCTGGGCGCTCCAGGCCGCGGCCGGGTCCGACCTCGACGTGCCGATCACCGTCGCCGCCCTCGTCCGGCCGCCCTGGCTGGCCGCAGTCGCCGAGGCCCCCGGCGTCGCCGTCGCCCCCGACCTCCCCTCCGCTCTGGCCACCTACGCCTGACGCGACGGGGAGGTGTCCGACGGGAAGGTGTCGGCCACCGTTCCGTCGGTGGCCTGGGCCTCCAGGAGCTCGATCAGGGCCGGCTCGCCGACCGGGTGGCCGAACAGCCAGCCCTGGGCCGAGTCGCAGCCGAGGGCCTGGAGCCGGGCGAGCTGGATCGGCTCCTCGACGCCCTCGGCCACCGCGCTCAGCCCGAGGGCGTGGGCCAGGTCGACCACGGCGGCGACGATGGCCTCGTCCTCGGTGTCGCGGCCCAGCCCGGCGACGAAGGAGCGGTCGACCTTGAGCACGTCGACCGGGAACTGGCGCAGGTAGCGCAGCGACGACCAGCCGGTGCCGAAGTCGTCGACGGCGACGTGGACGCCGAGGTCCTGCATCTTCCCGAGGGCCAGGCCGGAGACCTCGACGTCCATCAGGTCGGTCTCGGTGATCTCCAGCACCAGGGCGCCGTGGGGGAGGCCGGTGTCGTCGAGGATGGCGGCCACGTCGTCGAGCAGGTG
>CAYQGF010000490.1:0-1526 GCA_964416885.1 uncultured Iamiaceae bacterium | reverse complement strand
TGGTAGACGAGCCGCATCTCGTGGCGGTCGAGCGCCCGGCGGAGGCCCTGCTCCAGCTCCAGCCGGTCGACGACCTGGACGTGCATGGCGGCGTCGAACACCTCGGTGCGGGACCGGCCCCGCGCCTTGGCCTCGTACATGGCCGCGTCGGCGTCGCGCAGCAGGGACTCCGCCTCCTGGGTGCCGTCGGCGACGGCGACGCCGATCGAGACGGTGACGGTGACCTCGGTCTCGTCGAGGGTCAGCGACCGGGCCACCTCCTCGCCGACCCGGGTGGCGATCTGGACCGCCTCCTGGTGGTCGACCAGGTCCTCGCACAGCACCGCGAACTCGTCGCCGCCGAAGCGGGCCACGGTGTCGCCGGGCCGGACCGCGGCGTCGAGCCGGGACGCGACCTCGGCCAGCAGGGCGTCGCCGGCGGCGTGGCCCAGGCTGTCATTGACGAGCTTGAAGTTGTCGAGGTCGAGGAACAGGACCGCGGCGATCGTGCCCTGCCGACCGGCCCGGGCCACCGCGACCCGCAGCCGGTCGAGGAGGAGGGTGCGGTTGGGGAGCCCGGTCAACGGGTCGTGGGTCGCCTGGTGCTCGAGCTGGTCCTCGAAGGCCTTGCGCTCGCTGATGTCGCGGCCGACGAGGGCGATGGTGTCGATGCCCTCGTCGTCGCGCTGGGCGACCATCACGACCGAGACGGGCATGGCGTCGCCCTCGGCGTCGTGCACCGCCAGCTCGCCCTCCCAGAGGCCGGTCGCGTCGAGGGCCGGCATGACCTCGGCGGTGACCCGGTGCTGCACCCACGGGGGGACTCGTGCGGCGACGGCGGCGATGTCGACCTCGTCGGGGGTCAGGCCGAGCAGGGTCAGCCCGGCCCGGTTGAGCCAGACCCGACCGTCGGCCAGCGTGGCCAGCCCGACCAGGTCGGGGGACGCCTCCAGGGCGAGCGAGAGGCGGAGCCGGGCGGTCTCGGCCTCGACGGCGCGGGACACGTCGCTGAGGGTGAAGATGTAGCCCTCGACGTCGGGGTCGGTCGACAGGTCGGCGAAGGCGACGCGCAGGTGGCGCCAGGTGCCGTCGGCGTCGGCGGCCCGGACCTCGAAGGTCGCCGGGCCGTGGTCGTGGCGTTCGATGCGCTCGGCGACCAGGGTGCGGTCGGCCGGGTGGACCAGGTCCTCGGTGGGCAGCCCGACCAGGGCCTCGGGGGTGAAGCCCATCACCGCCTCGACCGATGGGCTGACCCAGCGGACCCGCCCGTCGGGGGCGACCACGACGATGACGTCGTTGCCGTGGCCGACGAGCTTGTGCAGGCGACGCTCGGACGCACCGGCGTCGCCCGACGGCGGGGTGGCGGGGACGGCCAAGGCGCTCCTTCGATCGGCCGGAGCCCCCAGGATACGCGCCCCGCCCAACGCGCTGAGTGTTCTGGCCACCACGTTCTGGAGGAGGGCCTCGGGGAGGACACCCACGGCCCGCGGGTGCCCGAGCAGCCGGGCCGGCCCTCAGTCTGGCCCCCCGCCCGGTGCCGGGGCACC
>CAYQGF010000489.1:0-2930 GCA_964416885.1 uncultured Iamiaceae bacterium | reverse complement strand
GTCGTCGACATCTGGGCGGGGGTGGCGACCGACGACGGCGCCCCGTGGGAGCGGGACACGATCGTCAACGTCTACTCGACCACCAAGACGATGGCTGCGACCTGTGTGCTGATGCTGGCCGACCGGGGTGAGGTCGACCTCCACGCCCCCGTCGCCGACTACTGGCCCGAGTTCGGGGCGGCCGGCAAGGGGGCCGTCACCGTCGCCCACGTGATGAGCCACACCGCCGGGGTGTCGGGCTTCGACCCGGTCATCACCGCCGAGGACCTCTACGACTGGGACCGGGTGTGCGAGCAGCTCGCGGGGCAGGAGCCGTGGTGGGAGCCGGGCACGCAGTCGGGGTACCACGCCATCACCCAGGGCTACCTGCAGGGCGAGGTCGTGCGCCGGGTGACGGGCCGGTCGATCGGCACGTTCTTCCGGGAGGAGGTGGCCGAGCCGCTGGGCGCCGACTTCCACATCGGGCTGCCGGCGTCGGAGGACGGGAGGGTCGCCGACCTGGTGCCACCGGAGTTCCCGCTCGGCAGTGACGAGGTCGACCTGGCGTCGATCCGGGCCCGGACCTTCCTCAGCTGCCCGCTCGACGCCACCGAGCCCCGCACCCGGGCCTGGCGTGGGGCCGAGATCCCCGCCGCCGGCGGCACCGGCAACGCCCGCTCGGTCGGTCGGGTCCACTCGGCCCTGGCCTGCGGCGGCACGGTCGACGGCGTGACCCTGATGTCCGAGGCCGGTGTCGAGCGCATCCTGGAGGAGCAGAGCCACACCGAGGACCTCGCCCTCGGGCTCAAGGTCCGCTTCGGGATGGGCTTCGGCCTGATGAACGAGTCGATCCCGCTGAGCGCCAGCCCTCGGGCCTTCTTCTGGGGCGGGTACGGGGGGTCGATCGCCCTGGTCGACCTGGACCGGCGGCTCACCGTCACCTACGTCATGAACAAGATGAGCACCGGGCTGGCCGGCGACCTCCGCGGCGCTGCGACCGTCTTCTCCGCCTACGCCGCCCTGGCCGGGTAGCCGACCCGGCCGCCCCGACCGCACCACGGCCACGGGCGGGGTTCAGGCGTCGACGGCGTGGGCCTTCAGGTCGTCGAGGTTGCACCACTCGAGGGTGGCGACGTGGGTCGCGGCCAGGACGACGGGTGGGGCCGCGCCGGCCTCCAGGGCCTCCTGCCAGCGGGGCGCGCAGAGGCACCACCGGTCGCCCGGCTCCAACCCGGCGAAGCCGTACTGCGGCGCGGGCGTCGACAGGTCGTTGCCCACCGACGCCGAGAACTCCAGGAACTCCGCCGTCACCCGGGCGCAGACGGTGTGGACGCCGACGTCGTCGCCACCGGTGGAACAGCACCCGTCCCGGTAGAAGCCGGTGAGCGGGTCACGCCCGCACTCCTGGAGCTCACCACCGAGGACGTTCCGGGCCATCCCCCGACCGTACCGACCCGTCAGGGGATGGCGATCATGCGGCCGAGGCCGTGGTCGCCCCGGTCGAGGGCGGCGATGCGGTCGGGCGCGTCCTCCAGCGGGACGTGGGTGGCGTGGACGACGATCTTCCCGGCCTCGGCCAGGGCCACGACCTCCTCCAGCTCCCGGGGCTCGCCGGCATAGGTGGTGTGGAGCCGGCACTCCCAGGGCAACGCCAGCAGGTTGAAGGCGAACGAACCCAGCGCGGTGCCGACCAGCACGACCCGACCCCGGGCCGAGGCCAGCGACCCGGCCAGGGCGAGGGTGGCGTCGCTGCCGACGATGTCGAAGACCGCCGACGCCCCCTCCCTCCGCAGCCCGCGGACCTGACCGGCGACGTCGTCGTCGGGGTGGAGGGCCAGGTCGGCGCCGAGGTCGAGGGCGAAGCGGCGGCGCTCCTCGTCGAGCTCGACCACCACGACCCGGGCCGGGGTGATCGCCTTCAGCACCTGGATCGCCATGTGGCCGACCCCGCCAGCCCCGATGACCACGGCGACCGACCCGCCGACACCGAGCTCTCCGGCCGCCGACCGGACGGCGTGGTACGGCGTGAGGGCGGCGTCGTCGAGCGGGCCGGCGTCGACCGGGTCGAGGTCGGTGAGCGGCACGACGTAGCGGGCCGCGGGGACGAGCAGGTAGCGGGCCATCCCGCCGTCGCACCCGAGACCGGCCCCCATCCGGGGCGCGACCTCGGGGCACAGCCGCTCGTGGCCGTGCCGGCACGTCGGGCACTGCCCGCAGCCCCACTCGGCGTGGGCCACCACCGGCTGGCCGACCTCCAACCCGGTGACGCCCGGCCCCCACCCGGCGACCCGGCCGCCGGTCTCGTGCCCGAGGGTGAACGGCCCGCCGCCGTAGAAGTCGGGGGCCTGGGCGATCACCACGTCGGAGTGGCACAGCCCGGCCCCGGCCACCTCGACCAGCACCTGGCCCGGCCCCGGGTCGGGCTCCGGGACCTCGGCCATCACCACGCCGCCACCGGCGGCCACCTGCACGGCCCTCACAGCTCCCAACCCGTCACGTCGGTGAGCCACCAGAGGTCGGCGGTGACGAGGCGTTCCTTCCACCGTTCGGGGGCGGGCATGGCCGCATGGTGCCATCCTGGACGCCGGCCCGCTGGGTCGCCTCGCCTGGCGGATCGGCTCGAAAGGGCCGGCGCGACCAGGACCGTGTCGTGCCAGACCTCTCCTCGGCAGAGCCTCGGAGAACAGGGCACCGTGCTCCTGGGTCGCCTCGCCTGGCGGCTCGGCTCCTGAGCAGGAACATCGCCGGTCGTGGCACCGTTGCACCGAATGACACCGGGAGGGGCCCGGTGGGAGAGCGACGGAGGACGTCCGTGAAGATCGACATCGGCATCGACGAGGCCCAGCGGCAGGAGATCGCCGAGGGGCTCAGCAAGGTGATGGCGGACACCTATTCGCTGTACCTGAAGACCCACAACTTCCACTGGAACGTCACCGGCCCGATGTTCAACA
>CAYQGF010000488.1:0-2933 GCA_964416885.1 uncultured Iamiaceae bacterium | reverse complement strand
CCGGGCCGCCAGCTCGATGCTGGCCGGGTGGGCGTAGGTCCACAGCGGGAAGTAGGCGAGGGTCTCGGCCTGGGCCGCCGCGGCCCGGGCGATCTCGGCCCGGCCGTGGCCGGCCTGGACGACGAACAACCCGGCCAGCCCGTCGAGGTAGCGGTTGCCCTCGATGTCCCACACCCGGGCGCCCTGGCCCCGCTCGATGATGGTGGGGGCCTCGCCGCCCTCCCCGGCCAACCGGGAGAAGTGCAGCCACAGGTGATCGTTCGCCGCCCGGGCCAGCTCGTCGGGGGTCAGGGTCATCGGGTCCTCGTTCCCACGCGTCGGCGGGGCTCGGTCGGTGGACGTCGGCGCCCCGTTGCACCGTCGATCCGCTCGCCAGCTCCACAGCCAGCGACCGGATCACGCGAAGGATGACACATCCACGACCGGATCGCTCGCGAACGTCAGAACCCGGTCACCGACCCGCCACCGAGCCGCCAGGTCCGGCGCGCCGCCCGGCAGGGTGGCGGGTCGAGGATCCTTCGAGGCCATGCCCTCCATGACGAGGAGGGGGTGTGACGCTGAAGGGTGGCGCACGGGCCACCGTCCCCTCGGCGTAGGGTCCGCCGATGACGAGCAACGAGGACGGGACGGGGCGGACGAGCTACCTGGCCGGGCGGGTCGTGGTGGTGACCGGGGGCGGGGGCGGGTTCGGACGGCTGATCGCCGAGATGGCCGCGGCCCGGGGCGCCCGGGTGGTCGTCGGCGACGTCGACGGGGCGGCGGCCGAGGCCACGGCCACGGCCCTGCAGGAGGCCGGCCACGAGGCCGAGGGAATGGCGGTCGACGTGCGCGACCTGGCCCAGGTCGAAGCCCTGGCCGCCCGGGCCGTCGAGCGGTTCGGGGCCCTCGACGTCATGGTGAACAACGCCGGCACCATGCCGCTGGCCTTCCTCGCCGACCACGCCCAGGCCCAGGAGGCGTGGGACCGCTGCATCGACGTCAACTTCAAGGGCGTCCTGCACGGCATCTGCGCCGTCCACGACCAGATGGCCGCGCAGGGCCGGGGCCACGTGGTCAACATCGCCTCGATCTACGCCAACGCCGGCACCGCCGGGTCCGGGGTCTACAGCGCCACCAAGGCCGCGGTCGTCGCCCTGTCGGACTCGCTGCGGGTCGAGTCACAGGGGACGATCAAGGTCACCGTGGTCCGACCGACCGGCGTGCTCGGCACCGGGCTGGCGGCCGGCGTGGTGAACCCGGCCGCGACGATCGGCATCGTCGGGCCCAACCAGGAGCGCTACATGGCGAACGTGATGGCCCAGATGACCGGCACCCTCGACGGCCCCGCCGCCGACATCGACGAGCCCGCCTACTGGGCCATCGCCCCCGAGGACGTGGCGGCCCAGGTCGTCCACGCCATCGACCAGCCCTGGGGCGTCACCATCAGCGACATCACGATCCGGGCCACCGGCGAGCACTTCGTGATCTGACCCGCACCTGACCCCCGCCTGACGGTCGTCACGGATCCGTGCGCGCCCCCCGGAAACGGCGATCGGATCACGCGTAGGATGGCGCACTCGCGACCGGATCGCTCGCGAGCACCCCCGACGAGGAGGCCCCGTGCAGGACCAGAACTACATCGGCGGCGAGTTCACCCCGGCCCGCTCCGGCGCGACCGACGACGTCCTCGACCCGGCCACGGGCGCGGTCATCGGCACCGCGCCGGCCAGCGACACCGCCGACGTCGACGCCGCTGTCACCGCCGCGGCCGCGGCCTTCGACGAGTGGGCGGGCAAGACGCCGCGGGAGCGCTCCGAGGTCCTGCACAAGCTCGCCGATGCCATCGAGGGCGACATCGAGAACCTGTCGGCGCTGGAGTCCCGCAACGTGGGCAAGCCGGTCTCGATCATCGAGTTCGAGATGGACCTCACCCTCGACAACTGGCGGTTCTTCGCCTCGGCCGGGCGCTTCCTCGAGGGACGGGCCGCCGGCGAGTACATGGAGGGCTACACGTCGATGCTGCGGCGCGACCCGCTCGGCGTCGTCGGCTCGATCGCCCCGTGGAACTACCCGCTCAACATGGCGACCTGGAAGCTGGGGCCGGCCCTCGCCGCGGGGAACACGGTCGTCCTCAAGCCGTCCGAGCTCACCCCCTACACGGCGCTGCGGCTGGCCGAGCTGTCGGCCGACATCCTCCCGCCCGGCGTGCTCAACGTGGTGTGCGGCCAGGGCGAGACCGCGGGCGTGGCCCTGGTCGAGCACCCCGACGTGGCCATGGTGTCGATCACCGGGTCGGTCGGGGCGGGCAAGGCGGTGGCCCGGGCCGCGTCCGAGACCCTCAAGCGGGTCCACCTCGAGCTGGGCGGCAAGGCGCCGGTCGTGGTGTTCGACGACGCCGACCCGGCCGCGGTGGCCGAGGGCATCCGGGCCGCCGGCTACTACAACTCCGGCCAGGACTGCACCGCCGCCTGCCGCATGATCGCCGGGCCGGGCATCCACGACGACGTGGTCGCGGCGCTGGTCGAGCAGGTGCGGGAGATCCCCTTCGGCGACCCGAACGACCCCGACACCGAGGTCGGCCCGGTCGTGTCGGCCGAGCAGCTCGACCGGGTGAAGGGCATGGTCGAGCGGGCGGTCGAGGCGGGGGCGTCGACGCCGGTCGGCGGCCAGGTGCGGGACGGCGCCGGGTTCTTCTACGAGCCGACGGTCGTGGTCGACGTGGCCCAGGAGTCCGAGATCGCCCAGCGCGAGGTGTTCGGCCCGGTGGTCAGCGTGCAGCGGGCGCCCGACGAGGAGACCATGCTCGCCTGGGCCAACGGGGTCGACTACGGGCTGGCCGCCTCGGTCTGGACCCGTGACGTGGGCCGGGCCATGCGGATGGCTCGGGGCCTCAAGTTCGGCACCGTGTGGGTCAACGACCACATCCCGATCATGAGCGAGATGCCCCACGGCGG
>CAYQGF010000487.1:0-2934 GCA_964416885.1 uncultured Iamiaceae bacterium | reverse complement strand
ACGTGGTCGGCGCCGGCGTCGAGGTGGGCCTGCACCCGGGCGACCACGGTGTCGACCGAGCCCCAGGCGACGATGTGGTCGACCAGCCGGTCGCTCCCGGCGTCGGCGAAGTCGGCGTCGGTGAAGGTCGGGTCGAGGCGCTGGATGTTGCCCCGGTAGTTGGGCAGGTCGACGTAGGTCCGGGTGTGGGTGCGGGCCTTCTCCCGGGCGCTCGCCGGGTCGGTGTCGAGCACGACGGCCTGTTCGACGGCCAGCAGCCGGTCCGGCCCCAGGGCCTCCCGGGCCAGGGCGGTGTGCTCGGGCGGGACGAAGTAGGGGAGGGCGCCGTCGGCCCGGTCGCGGGCCAGCTCGAGCATCCGGGGCCGGAGGGCGGCCAGCACCCGACGGGGCGGCGTGGTCGGTTCGGCGGCGAAGAACAGACCGGCGTCCATGCCGTCGAGGTACGCCTTCATCGCCGAGTACGGCCGGGAGTAGTCGTGGCCCCGGAGGCCCTCGACCATCGGCTGGTGGCTGACGCCGAGGCCGAGCAGGAAGCGGTCGGGGTAGGCCTCGGTGACCGTCTTGTGGGCGGCCGCCGCGGCCATGGCGTCGCGGCCCCAGATCGAGGCGATGCCGGTGGCGACGACGATGTCGGTGCCGCCCCGCAACAGGAGGGCCGCGTTGGTGAACGCCTCCCGCCCCACCGCCTCGGGGAACCACACGGCGCCGAAGCCCAGCTCGTCGAGCTCGTCGACGTGCTCGACGGCCCGGGACGAGGGCACCAGGTCGAGCTGGAAGGTCCAGACGCCGATGCGCCCGATGTCGATGGGTGAGGCCATGGGACGAACCTACGCCCGCGCCGGGCCGACCGGCGGGCGGCGGGACGGCGGGGGTGGCAGGGTGCGGCCATGTCGGTCCCGTCCCTCGACGACCCCCGGCGGACCTCCCCGCCCCGCACCGGTGGCGAGCGGGCCATGCTCGACGGCTGGCTCGACTACCACCGGGCGACCCTGCTGCTGAAGGTCGACGACCTCACCGCCGAGCAGCGGGCCGCCTGCCCGGTGCCGACGTCGCTCCTGTCGCTGCACGGCCTGGTGCGCCACATGACCGAGGTCGAGCGCACCTGGTTCTCCCGCATCGACGGAGTGCCCCGCCGACCCGGCCTCTACTGGTCCGAGGCCGACCCCGACGGCGACATGGACCTCACCGCCGCCGACTGGGAGGCCGACCTCCGGGCGTGGGCGCACTGGTGTGCCGTCAGCCGAGAGGTCGCCGCCCGCCACGACCTCGACGACACCGGCGAGAGCAGCTGGGGCGCCGTGTCGCTGCGCTGGGTGTACGTCCACATGATCGAGGAGTACGCCCGCCACAACGGCCACGCCGACCTGATCCGCGAACTGGTGGGTGGGTCGGTCGGGGAGTGACCGAGGGCCCGCAGCGACGTCCGCCACTGTCGCTTGGGTGGCGGGCGGGGTGGCGGACGTGGGTCGGTCGGCGAGTGACCGCGGGTGAGGCGACCGCGCCGGGGGGTTGACCGATGGGTGCCGACGGTCCTACGTTCTCCGACGTGCCTTCGGAAAACGTCGGAGCATCGGTCCCGTCCGACCGCCGGGCCCGCAAGCGGGCCGCCCGGCGCGACGCGCTGCTCGCCCTCGCCGCCGACCTGGTGGAGGAGCTCGGCCCCGACGGGCTGACGATGGCGGCCCTGGCCGAGGCGGCCGACCACGCCCCCTCCAGCCTGTACACCTACTTCCCGTCCCGGTCGGCCCTGCTGTCGGACCTCCAGCAGCAGGCCCTCGGCGTGCTCGGCGAGGTGGCCGAGACGGCCCTGGCCGGCTGGGACGCCCGGCTGGCCGCCGAGGGGACCGACGAGCGCACCGCGGCCCTGGCCCGGCTGGTCGCCTTCTCCCACCTCTTCCTCACCGCCCCCGAGCACCACCCCCGCGAGTTCCGGCTCCAGCAGCGGCTGCTGGTCACCCGGGGCGTGGCCGAGACCGAGGACGCGGCCCGCGTCGTCCCGGCCGCGATGGCGGTGCTCGACGTCCCTCGACGTCTCCTCGACGCCGCCGCCGAGGCCGGGGCCCTCGCGCCCCACGACCGGGTGGCGGACCCGCTCGACCAGCCGCTCGACGGCGCCGTGGTCCGCACCTTCGCCTGGGTCGTCGCCCTGAACGGCGCCCTCATGGTCGACGGGCTCATCACCGGCCTGCCCACGACCGGCACCGTCCTCGGCGAGGAGATCACCGGCGCCCTGCTCCGGGGCTGGGGCGCCGACCCCCACCTGCTCACCACCGCTCGTTCGATCGCCGCCGGCCTCGCCGCGGCCTGACCAGGAGACGTCATGACCACCGTCGCCACCGCCCTCGTCGCCTTCGCCGTCGGGTGGGCCCTGTGGACCTGGGCCGAGTACATGCTCCACCGCTTCGCCATGCACCACCTGCACGGCAAGGGGATCATGAGCCGCGAGCACCTGGAGCACCACGTCACCTCGGGGTGGGGGTTCTCCTCCATCACGCTGTTGTCGTGGGCCGGGATGCTGCTGGTCGGCGCCGTGCTGTGGGCGCCGCTCGGGTGGCTGGTCGCCGGGCCCCTCGTCGCCGTCGCCGTCACCGTCGGATGGGCGGCCGGCTACTTCTTCTACGAGTACCAGCACATGGTCGCCCACATCCAGGCGCCGAGGACCCGCTACCAGCGCCACGTGCGCAAGCACCACTTCGAGCACCACTTCGGGTCGCCTCGGCGGAACCACGGTGTGTCCACCGCCTTCTGGGACCGCGTCTTCGGCACCCTCGAGACGCCCGAGAAGGTCCGGGTGCCGCGTCGGCTGGCGCTGCCCTGGCTCGTCGACGACGAGGGCGAGCTCCACCCCGAGTTCGAGGCCGACTACGTGCTCGTCGGGGCCCGCGACGCCACCGAGCGCACGGCCAAGCTCGACCGGGCGCGCGCCTTCGCCTC
>CAYQGF010000486.1:0-2935 GCA_964416885.1 uncultured Iamiaceae bacterium | reverse complement strand
GGCCACCAGCCCATCGGCGACCGGTGGACCGTCTCGTCCGAGCCCGCCGAGCTCCGCTGGGACGGCACCCGCTGGGCGACCCGCAACGTCAGCACCCGGACCGGCCTGCTCCACGCCTACGAACCGGGCTACGAGGAGGTGCCGCTCGGGCCCGGGCGGCCGTGGGTACCGGTGCGCCACCGGTGGGCGCTGGCGTTCGGGCCGCCCGACCACCGCACCGTCGTGGTCTGCACGACCGACGACCACCGGGGCCCCGAGCTGGCGACGGCCCCTCCGGTCGACGAGGACGTCCCCGACCCGACCATGAACCTCGACGAGGTGATCGTCGTGCCGCTCACCGCGCTCGAGCGGGACGTGCTGCTCGCCTACTACTCGGACTTCGCCCTGCTGCCCCGGCCGACGGTGCTGGCGCCCCGCAGCCACGACGAGGCCGCCCGCCGGCTGGGGCGCAGCCGCGACTCGACCCGGAAGGCGATCGAGCGGGTCAACGAGAAGGTGGCCCGCGTGCCAGGAGCACCGGCCGCGGCCACCGGCCGCAACGTCACCGCCGAGATCGGTGCCTGGTTGGCCCGCACCGGGTTGGTCGACCCGCTCTGACCCGACTCACTGTGACTCGACTCACTGTGACCGACCCGCTCCGACTCGACTCACTTGGGGTCTGGCCCCAAGTGAGTCGAGCGCGGTGGTGGGCCGGGGAGGATTCGAACCTCCGAAGGCTGTGCCGGCAGATTTACAGTCTGCTCCCTTTGGCCGCTCGGGCACCGACCCCTGGTGGAGTTCGCAGGTTAGCCGTGGCCCCCCCGGGTCGAGCCAGCCGGTACCGTCGCGGCATGCCGAGCTTCGACGTCTCTTCCACGCTCGACCAGCAAGAGGTCCGCAACGCGGTCGACCAGGCCTCCCGGGAGATCGCCAACCGCTACGACTTCAAGGGCACCAACTCCTCCATCGAGCTGGGCGAGAACGAGATCAAGCTGGCCACGTCCAGCGAGGACAAGCTCCGAGCGCTCCGGCAGGTCCTGGAGGAGAAGCTGGTGAAGCGGCAGGTCTCGCTCAAGGGCCTCGACTACGGCACCGTCGAGGATGCGGCCGGCGGCACCGTCCGCCAGGTCGCATCCCTCGCCGCCGGGATCTCGTCCGACAAGGCCCGCGAGCTGAACAAGTTCGTCAAGGGGCTCGGGCTCAAGGGCATCCAGTCGCAGGCCCAGGGGGACGAGCTGCGGGTGACGGGCAAGAAGCGCGACGACCTCCAGGCCGTCATCCAGGCCCTCAAGGAGGGCGACTTCGGCGTCCCCCTCAGCTTCGGCAACTTCCGCGACTGACGAGCGTCCTCCCCCGTTCTGGCGCGCGAGAGCTGGCTTTCCCGGACCTCGGCGCGCCAGAAAGCTGGGCGAGACAGCCGATCCTCGTTCTGGCGCGCCAGACCACCGGATCCCGGAACCTGGCGCGCCAGAACGGAGAAGAGAGGAGGAAGGAGGGGAACGAGGGAGGTTCAGGACCTCAGCGCCAGGAATTGTTGCGGAGGCGGGCGACGCGGTCGTCGGTGGGCGGGTGGGTGCGGAACAGGTTGGCGAACTGCACCCGGCGGCCGCTGAGGGGGTTGACGATGAAGGCCTGGGCGTGGGCCGGGTCGACGTCCATCGGCACCCGGTGGGCGTAGGCGTCGATCTTCTGCAGGGCCCGGGCCAGGGGCTCGCCGTCGCCGAGGAGACGGGCGCCGCTGCGGTCGGCCTCGTACTCCCGGCTCCGGGACAGGGCCATCTGGAGCACGGCCGCGGCGACCGGCGCGAGCACCGCCATGGCGAGCAGGCCGAGGACGTTGCCGCCGTCACGGTCGCGGCCCCCTCCCCCGCCGGTGAACATGGCGCCCCACATCGCCATGCGGGCCACGAAGGTGATGCCCATGGCGACCGCCGCGGCGACCGAGGAGATGAGGATGTCGCGGTTGCCGACGTGGCTGATCTCGTGGGCCAGCACGCCCCGAAGTTCGTCCCAGGTCAGGACCTGGAGGATCCCGGCGGTGACGGCGACGGCGGCGTGCTCGGGGTTGCGGCCGGTGGCGAAGGCGTTGGGCTGGGCCTCGGGGCTGACGTACAGCTTCGGCATCGGCATGCCGGCCCGGGCCGAGAGATCGCGGACGATGGCGTAGTACTCGGGCATCTCGGCCTCGGTCACCGGCCGGGCCCGGGCCGCCTTGATGGCGATGGTGTCGCTGAACCAGTACGACCCGCCCACGAACACCAGGCCCACCAGCAGCCCGACGATGGCCCCGCCCCTCCCGAAGAACGAGCCGATGAGGACCATGAGCCCGCCGAGGGTGGCGAGCAGGACGGTGGTCTTGAGGGTGTTGCGCACGCCCGGGACGCTACGGGCCTCGGCGAAGGACGAGATAAGGACGACGGCACACAATGGGGTCTGACCCCATTGTGTGCCGGTCAGTCGTCGCCGGTGGGGCCGGAGGCGGCGCGGTCGCGGATCTCCTCGACGACGCCGGGGTCGGCGAGGGTGGTGGTGTCGCCGAGCTCGCGGCCCTCGGCCACGTCGCGGAGCAGCCGGCGCATGATCTTGCCCGAGCGGGTCTTGGGCAGGTCGTCGGTGAAGATCACCGTCTTGGGCCGGCTGATGGCGCCGATCTTGGTGGCGACGTGCTGGCGCAGCTCGGTGCCGACCTCGTCGGAGGCCACGACCCCGCCCTTGAGGGTGACGAAGGCGATGATGGCCTGGCCGGTGGTGTCGTCCTTGGCCCCGACCACCGCGGCCTCGGCCACCTTGGCGTTGTCGACCAGCGCCGACTCGACCTCGGTGGTGGAGATGCGGTGGCCGCTGACGTTCATCACGTCGTCGACCCGGCCCAGCACCCAGAGGTACCCGTCGTCGTCGACCTTGGCCCCGTCGCCGGCGAAGTACCGGCCCTCGACCCGGCTCCAGTAGGTGTCGC
>CAYQGF010000485.1:0-2938 GCA_964416885.1 uncultured Iamiaceae bacterium | reverse complement strand
GCCGACTACGGCGCCTTCCGGGACCTCCAGCGCCACCGCATGCTCACCATCGAGTGGCAGGCCCTCACCCCGCAGCACGGCTACACCCGGCCCGAAGCGGTCGACCTGGCCGGCGCGGCCGACCGCTTCGACGAGGCCATGGACCGTTCGGCCCGGCTCCACGACGCCCTCGTCGACCGCTTCCCGGCTCAGGCCGCCTACGCCGTCTGCCTGGCCTACAAGGTTCGCTTCGCCATGCAGCTCAACGCCCGGGAAGCGATGCACGTGCTCGAGCTGCGCAGCACCCCGCAGGGCCACCCGGCCTACCGGCGGGTCGCCCAGGAGATGCACCGGCTGATCGCCGAGGAGGCCGGTCACCGGGCCGTCGCCGAGCTGATGCGCTGGGTCGACCACAGCCCGGAGCCGGCGCTGGAGCGGCTCGACGCCGAACGCCGGGCCGCCACCCGCCGCCTGGCCCGCTGAGCCCGGGGGGTTCACAAGCCCGGCCAGGTGACGTACCGTGCTGGGGCGACCACAGCCCGGGGGGGGACCGGACTGGAGGACCCCATCGTGCACCCCCGAGCCCGACGACGGCGGACGATGCTCGTCGCGGCGGCGACAGCCCTGGCTCTGCCCCTCTCGACCCTGGGCACCCCGACCGTCGCCCCCGCCGCCGAGCCCTACGTGGTGCAGCCGGGGGAGACCCTCTCCCACGTCGCCGTCCGCTTCGGCACCTCGGTCCCGGCCCTGGCCGCGGCCAACGGCATCGCCGATGTCGACCACGTCCTGGCCGGCACCCAGCTGGTCATCCCCGAGGGGGCGGCGGCCACGAGCGGTGGCGGCGGGGGAGGGGGCGGAGGGGGCGGCCACGGCACCGACCTGCCCGAGCGGCTCCGGGCCCGCCCCGAGCGTCAGGCGTACATCCCCGTCTTCGAGCGCTGGGCCGCCCGCAACGGCGTCCCCGCCGACCTGCTGATGGCGATGACCTGGCTGGAGTCGGGCTGGCAGCAGGACCTGTCCTCGCCCACCGGTGCGGTCGGCATCGGCCAGCTGATGCCCGACACCGTCACCTTCATGCAGGAGCTGATCGGCGTCGACCTGAACCAGTACGACGCCGAGGACAACATCCGCATGTCGGCCCGCTACCTGCGCTGGCTGCTCCAGCGCTACGGCACCGCCTCGGACGCCCTGGCCGCGTACTACCAGGGCCCGGCCTCGGTCGAACGCCAGGGCACCCTCGCCGAGACCGACACCTACGTCGCCAACGTGCTCGCGCTGGTCGACCGGTTCTGACAGGAAACCCTCCACCCCGCGGCGAACCCCCCGTGTGCCCCCGGTCACCGGGGCCCCAGCAGCACACGACGGACGAGGGAGCGCAGCTCGGTGGAGCCGATCATCCAGCTACGCGGGGTCACCAAGAGCTTCGGCTCCCACACGGTGCTCGAGGACATCAGCTTCGACATCCCCCGCAGCCGGATCAGCGCCATCATGGGGCCGTCCGGCACCGGCAAGTCGGTCCTCCTCAAGAACATCATCGGCCTGCTCCGCCCCGACCGGGGGGAGATCTGGATCGACGGTGAGGAGACGGTCCGGATGCGGGAGCGGGACCTGTACCGGGTGCGCCGCAAGTTCGGCGTGCTGTTCCAGGACGGCGCCCTCTTCGGCTCGCTGAACCTCTACGACAACATCGCCTTCCCGCTCCGGGAGCACACCCGCAAGAGCGAGGGCGAGATCCGTCGGATCACCATGGAGAAGGCCAGCCTGGTCGGGCTGGTCGACCACCTGCGCAAGTTCCCCGGCGAGGTGTCGGGCGGGATGAAGAAGCGGGCCGGGCTGGCCCGGGCGCTGGCCATGGACCCCGAGATCGTCTTCTTCGACGAGCCCGACTCGGGCCTCGACCCGGTGCGGGTGGCCTACCTCGACGAGCTGGTGCGGAAGATCCAGGAGGACACCCACGCCACGTTCATCATCATCACCCACAACATCCCGTCGGTGATGCGGACGGCCGACTTCGTCGCCGTGCTGTTCCGGTCCGGGCTGGTCCGCTTCGCCAGCACCCAGGACATGATCACCTGCGACGACCCGATCATCCGCCAGTTCCTGGCCGGGCGGGCCGGTGGGCCGATCGGCATGGACGAGCTGGCCACCGAGCGCACCGATGTCGAGCTGGAGCTGATCGACCGGGCGGCGATGCGGGCCGAGGCCAACCGCCACCAGCGGGAGCTGGAGCGCGAGCACGAGGTGATGCAGGTCTGATGGCCGTCGCGATCCCGGGTGTCTCGAAGGTCAGGTGGTTCTTCGCCGAGGTCGGCGCCATGGCCGCGGTCGGCCTGGAGGCGGTGCGGGCCACCGTGCGCCGGCCCTGGCCGGTGGCCGAGTTCCTCGACCAGTGCTGGTTCGTCGCCAAGGTCACCACCGCGCCGGTGATCCTGATCTCGATCCCGTTCGGGATGGTGATCTCGCTCCAGGTCGGCTCGCTGATCAAGCAGCTCGGCGCCGAGGCCCACCTCGGGTCGGCGCTCGTCCTGGCCGTGGTGCGCGAGCAGGCGCCGATCGCCTGCGCCCTCCTGATCGCCGGCGCCGGGGGCTCGGCCATGTGCGCCGACATCGGCGCCCGCCGCATCCGGGACGAGATCTCGGCCATGGAGGTCATGTCGATCAACCCGATCCAGCGGCTGGTGATGCCCCGCGTGCTGGCCGCCACCGTGATCGCGGTCCTGCTCGACGCCGTGGTCAGCGCGGCCGGGCTGGCCGGCGGCTGGTTCTTCGCGGTGCAGATCCTCGACGTCAGCTCGTCGAGCTTCTTCGCCTCGTTCAACGAGCTGAGCCAGCCCGCCGACCTCTACATGGCCCTGGTGAAGGCCGGGGTCTTCGGGTTCATCGCCGGCGTGGTCGCTTGTTACAAGGGCCTGTCCTGCAAGGGCGGCCCCAAGGGGGTGGGCGACGCCGTCAACCAGGC
>CAYQGF010000484.1:0-2942 GCA_964416885.1 uncultured Iamiaceae bacterium | reverse complement strand
GATGCAGCGCTCCCGGTCGAGCAGCACCAGGTCGCTCACCGGGATCGGCTTCTCGAAGTGCCGCTTCTCCTCGACCATCCGGCTCTCGCCCGGGCCGTGGCTCATGGCCTGGTCCTGGAGGGGGCACTCGCCGCCCTTGTCGCAGACCGGGCAGTCGAGCGGGTGGTTGACCAGCAGGAACTCGAGCACGCCGGTCTGGGCCTTGATCGTGACCGGGGTGCCGGTCTCGACGGTCATGCCGTCGGTGCACTCGATCATGCAGCTCGGCTGGAGGGCCGGGCCCCGGCCGGTGTCGATCTCGACCAGGCACTGCCGGCACATGCCGACCGGCTTCATCCGCGGGTGGTAGCAGAAGCGGGGGATGTAGACCCCGGCCCGCTCGGCCGCGTCGATCACCAGCTCGCCCTTGCCGGCGGTGACCTCCTGGCCGTCGACCTTGATCGTCACGCCCGTCTCGACGTCGGTCACGCCACCACCCCCTCAGCGCTGGCGAACTGTGTGCGGAACACCGCCGTCGACGGCGGGTACGGGTCCACGGAACGGGGGGCGGTCACGAGGCCACCTCCGCGGGCTCCGACGGGGCCGCCACGTAGGCGCCGCCGGCCATCGAGACGGTGACGGGGATGTCACCGCCGCCCAGCTTGGCCTCGAACTCGTCGCGGAAGCGGGTGACCGCCGAGGCGATCGGCGACACCGCCGAGGGGCCGAGCGGGCAGATCGTGGTCTGCTTGGGCGGCCAGGCGATGCCGGGGCTGATGTTGTCGCAGACGTCGAGCAGCAGGTCGAGGTCGCTGCGGCGGCCGTGGCCGTCGAGGATGCGCTCGAGGATCTTCTCCAGCCACGACGTGCCCTCACGGCACGGCGTGCACTTGCCACAGGACTCCCGGGCGAAGAAGCGCACGACCCGGAGGGCGGCCTTCACCATGTCGGTCGTCTCGTCCATGACGACGATGGCGCCCGAGCCCAGCATCGAGCCGGCCCGGTCGACGGCCCCCTTCTCCAAGGGCAGGTCGAGGTGCTCCTCGTAGAACCACGGGGCCGAGGCGCCACCCGGGATGAACGCCTTCAGCTCGTGGCCGTTGCGGATGCCGCCGCCGTACACCGGGGCGTAGAGCAGGTCGCGGAAGGTCGTCACGCCGAACTCGACCTCGTAGACGCCGGGGTTCTTCACGTGGCCGGACACCGCGAACATGCGCGTGCCCCGGCTCGCCTCGGCACCCAGCTCGGCGAAGGCGGCCCCGCCGTTGGACAGGATCCACGGCAGGTTGGCCAGCGTCTCGACGTTGTTGACGACCGTGGGCTGGAGGTACAGGCCCTTGGCGGCGGGGAAGAACGGCGGCTTGAGGCGGGGCATGCCCCGGTTGCCCTCGAGCGACTCGATCAGGGCGGTCTCCTCGCCGACGATGTAGGCGCCGGCGCCCCAGTGCAGGACGATGTCGACCGAGAAGTCGGTGCCGAGGATGTTCTTGCCGACGTAGCCCTTGGCGTAGGCCTCGTTGAGGGCCTGGGCGATGCGCTCCTGGGCCAGGGCCATCTCGCCCCGGACGTAGAGGAACGCCTGGGCGCAGCCGATGGCGTAGCAGGCGATCAGCACGCCCTCGATCAGCTGGTGGGGGTCGCGCTCCATGAGGAGCCGATCCTTGTAGGTGCCGGGCTCGGACTCGTCGCCGTTGACGACGAGGTACCGCGGCCACACTCCGGGCGGGCAGAAGCCCCACTTCACGCCGGCGGGGAAGCCGGCGCCGCCCCGGCCGAGCAGGCTGGCGGTCTTGACCTCCTCGGTGACCTCGTCGGGCCGCTTGGCCAGGGCCGCCTTGAGCCCCTCGTACCCGCCTGTCGCCTCGTAGCGCTCGATGGTGAACGAGTCGTCGTAGCCGAACCGCGACGTGATGATCTTCGGTGCCTCGGTGATCATCAGGTCGCACCTCCCGCTCGCCGTACGGAAAGTGCCAGGCACCTTCCGTACGGACCGGCTGCCCATCGGAGCATCACGAGGTCGCCTCCTTGGGAGGGGCGGGCCGGGAGGCGATCCACACCGGCTCCTCGGCACCCTCGACGTAACCGGGACCGGCGGCCCGATCGGCCGGGATGTGCTGGCGGACCCGGGCCACGGTGCCGTGGGGCGGGACCTCGTCGGCCAGCCGCCCGTCGCGCAGGTCGGCCACCATCTGGTCGAACTCGTCGTGGGTGATGCGGTGCCGGTACCGGTAGTTGACCTGGAGGCAGGGGGCCTCGGTGCACGCCGCGATGCACTCGACGTCCTCGATGGTGAACATCCCGTCGGGGGTGGTCGAGCCGGAGCGGATGCCGAGGGTCTCCTCGGCGTGGTGCAGCAGCTCCTCGCCACCCAGGATCTGGCAGGCGATGTTGGTGCAAATGTTGACGACGTAGCGCCCGACGGGCTCGCGCTTGAACATCTCGTAGAACGAGCAGGTGCCGAGGACCTCGGCCGGGGTCACCCCGACCAGCTCGGCCAGGTGCTCCATGGCATCGTCGGCGACGTAGCCGTCCTGTTCCTGGGCCAGGTGCAGCAGGGGGATCAGGGCCGACTTCGGGCGCGGGTAGCGAGCGATGATCTCCTGCGCCAGGGTCACGTTCTCGGGGGTCAGACGCGCCACTGCGCCACCCTGCCATCAGCGGCCGAAGCCGGCGAAATGCTCATCGGTCGACCTCGCCCATGATGGGGTCGACGCTGGAGATCACGGCCACGCCGTCGGCGATCAGGCCGTTGTGCATCATGTGCGGGAGCGTCTGGATGTTGACGAACGACGGGCCCCGGACGTGCATCCGGTACGGCTTGGCCGACCCGTCCGAGACGATGTAGACGCCCAGCTCGCCCCGGGGGCTCTCGACCGCGGCGTAGGCCTCGCCCGCCGGGACCTTGAAGCCCTCGGTGAAGATCTTGAAGTGGTGGATCAGGGCCTCCATCGACTCGTCGATGC
>CAYQGF010000483.1:0-2942 GCA_964416885.1 uncultured Iamiaceae bacterium | reverse complement strand
CACACCGTGCTCGACGCCGGCTTCGAGACGTCGCGGACCTCGATCTCCAACGCCGTCGAGATCCTCGCCCTCGAACCCGACCTCGGCCCC
Source organism: uncultured Iamiaceae bacterium (assembly GCA_964416885.1). Taxonomy (GTDB): domain Bacteria; phylum Actinomycetota; class Acidimicrobiia; order Acidimicrobiales; family Iamiaceae; genus Iamia. The sequence continues at coordinate 2,852 of CAYQGF010000483.1, read as the reverse complement.
CAGCTGCGGGCCGACCTCGACCTGATCCCCACCGCGACCGAGGAGATGCTCCGGGTCCGGCCGCCGGTCCAGTTCTTCCCCCGCTTCGTGGGCAAGGAGATGACCGGCTCCGACGGCACCGTGCTCCCGGTCGGGACCCACGTCCTGCCGCTGATCGGCGCCGCCAACCTCGACGAGCGCCAGTACGCCAACCCCCTGACGATCGACCTCCACCGCACCAACGCCGCCACCCACGTCGCCTTCGGCGGCGGCCGCCACCGCTGCCTCGGTGCGGCCCTGGCCCGGGTGCAGCTCCAGGAGACGGTGCGGGCGCTGGTGACCACGTTCGACTCCTTCGAGCTGCCCGAGGGCCGTGGCCCCCGCTACCCCGACCTGATGTTCCCGTCGCTCACGGCCCTCCCCACCGTCGCCACCCCCCTCGTCACCGCCGAGGCGTGACGGGGGCGGGGGCGGCGGCCTTCGGGAGCTCGAAGCGGGCGAAGACGGCCAGGAGGCCGGCGAGCACCAGGCCGGGGAGGACCAGCCAGACCGGGCGGAGGAGCCACCAGGTCGTGCTGGTCTCCGCCGGCAGGGTGTAGCCGAAGGCCCGCAGGGCGCCGATCACGGCGACCAGGGCGGTCATGTGCCAGCCGAACACGGTCATGGCCACGGCGTTGACCGCGACCACCGCCGTCCAGGGCCGGCGCCGGGCCAGCCACCGCTCCAGGCCGGGCCGGAGCAGGCAGATCAGGCCGAGCTGGAGGACCGCCAGGACGGCGATCGGCGCCGTGGTCGGGAACATGTTGCTGACGCCGCCGCCCCGGACGGCCACCATCGACGCCGGGTACGGGCCGGCGGTGGTCAGGAGGGCGAGGACACCGGCGGCCCCGGCCACCATCCCCACGTGCGCCCGGCGGCCCCAGGCCAGGACGGTGCCGTCCCGCCACAGGTAGCCGAGCTGGTGGGCGGTGACCCACACCGCGGCGGTGGTCAGGTAGCCCCAGCGGTCCTCGCCGGTGGCGAAGCGCAGCCCGTCGGCGGCCGCGACCACGGTGGCCAGCCCGGCCAGGGTGAGCACCGGGTGGCGACGGTGGGCGGCGATGGTCGCCGGCGCCAGGAGGAGCACCGCGCCGTAGGCGCCGATGAACCACAGCGGGACGAACACGACCATCCCCCAGTGCAGGACGCTCGGCGTCCCGAGCAGCGCCCGGGCCATGGTGTCGCCGACGGCCCAGGCCGCGACAACCAGGGCGAGGGGCTTCCACAGCCGGGCCATCCGGCCACCGGCGAAGGCTCGCCAGGTGGACGGTCCGCCCGCTCTCGGGCCTCCTGCGTCGGCTCGGGCCGCTCGGGCCCGGCCGTCGCGCTCCAGGCGCTCCCAGGAGGCCAGGTTGGCGAACCCGCCGACGACGAAGAAGGCCGGCATCACCTGGAGCACCCAGGTCAGCGCCCAGCCGAGGGGGATCTCGTCGACCGGGTTGGGCATCGTGAGGGCGCCGTTCGCCCGCACGTGGGTGATCGAGAAGACCCAGTGCCACAGCACCACGACGACGATGCACAGGGCGCGGACGGCGTCGACGGTGCGGTCGCGGTGGGCCGGTGTGGCCTCGACGAGGGTGCCGAGGTCGAGGTCGGTGGGGGCGGTCGTGGTGGGCATGACCCGACCATGCCCGTGACCAGGGGCGACGGGCCTCAGGGGTTCCCCTCGGAACCCCCTGGGGGCCTCCCCAGGCGTGGTCGGACGGTCAGCCCGGTGGTGCGTCCGGCGGGGGTGCGGCGCCGGCCCGGGCGGCGCGGACGAGGGCGCGCTGGCGGGGTCGGACGACGAACAGCTCGAGCCCGAAGGCGATCACGCCGCCGACGGTGGCCACGAGGAGGAGGACCGCGGCCGGGACGGCCCGGTCGGCCACCCGGTCCCGGCACGGGCGGTCGCGGGCGGCCTGGGCCACGGCGGCGTCGAGGGTGACCGGCTCCCCGTCGGGACCGAGGATGCGGTCGTCGTCGGACGGCACGACGTCGACCCGCCCCGCCAACAGGTAGGCCCCCGGCGCCCCGCAGCGCTGCACCTCCGGGACCGACACGGGGACGGTCAGCAACACCGTGGCGACGAGGTAGGCGACCACGGACAGCCCGGCGAGCACGATCGCGACCCGGCCCACCGGCCCCGCCGACGGGGGCGGCACCGCCGGGGGCAGCGGCGGCCACGGCTCGGGTGCGGGGCCGGCGCTCACGGCCGCCGAGCCTGGCACACGCGCCGTGCGTCCCTGCACTCGCCGCTGGGCGCCGCAGCACGCGAACGCCCCGCTCTCGAGCGACCTCGACGAGGCTGTGCTCCCGTGAATGGGTCGTCGGCCTTCGGCTCACCGACCGTGGGTCACGCGCGGCCGATGGCGTAGGGGAGTTGGAGAGGGATGTCCGAGGCGAGGCCCCAGAAGGTGGTGGGCCGGCTTGGCCCGTACCAGCCGCCGACGTCGGGGCGGAAGATGGCGATGTCGGTGGTGCCGTTGCCGTCGTAGTCGCCGGGGACCGGGATGTCTCCGGACAGGCCCCAGAAGGTGGTGGGCTGGCCCTCGACGTACCAGCCTCCGACCTCCGGACGCCAGACCATCGTGTCGGTGTCGCCATCGCCGTCGTAGTCGGCCGGCACCGGGACATCGGTGGCCAGGCCCCAGAACGTGGGGGCGTCGCCTCGGACGTACCAGCCGCCGACGTCGGGGCGGAAGATGGCGATGTCGGTGGTGCCGTTGCCGTCGTAGTCGCCGGGGACCGGGATGTCTCCGGACAGGCCCCAGAAGGTGGTGGGCTGGCCCTCGACGTACCAGGATCCCTCTGAGGGGCGGAAGATGGCGATGTCGGTGGTGCCGTTGCCGTCG
>CAYQGF010000482.1:0-2948 GCA_964416885.1 uncultured Iamiaceae bacterium | reverse complement strand
CGAACCAGTCCGACCGCTCGCCCCGCTCGACCCCGAAGGCCCGGTGCTCGGCCGGCGCCGGGGCCCCGAGCCCGACCGCGGGGAGGAAGCGACCCCCGGAGAGGCGATCGAGCGACGCCATCTCCTTGGCCAGCACCACCGGGTTGCGACCGGGCAGGACCAGCACGCCGGTGCCCAGCTTGAGCCGGGTGGTGGCGCCGGCCGCGACCGCCAGGGCGACGAGGGGGTCGGGGGCGTCGCCGGTGAGGCGCTCGGACAGCCACAGCGAGTCGAACCCGAGCCGCTCGACGTCCCGCACGTAGGGGACGAACGTCTCGGCGGTGTTGGCGAGCGTGTGGGTGCCGAGCCCCACTCCGATGCGGACCTTCACGCCCCGATCCTGCCAGTCGTCGGGGTGCGCTCGCCGGTCCGGTGGGCCCGGCGGGTCAGCCGATCGGAGGGTCGGTCTCGGTGACCGGGCTCCGGCTGCGCTTGACCGCGTACATCGCCTGGTCGGCGCGCCGGAGGAGGTCCTCGGAGCGGGCGCCCTGCCGGGCCACGGCGCACCCGGCGCTCATCCGGACCGCCACCGGGCCGACGCTCGTGACGACCGGCTCCTCGACCGCGCCGACCAGCCGGGCCATGGTGGCCTCCACCTGGGCGACCGAGTCGCGCACGGCGATGACGACGATCTCGTCCCCGCCGAGACGGCCGACGGTGTCGTCGCCGTGCAGCTCGGCGCGGATGCGCCGCGCCACCTCGACCAGCACCTCGTCGCCGACGGCGTGGCCGTGGTCGTCGTTGACCTGCTTGAACCCGTCGATGTCGCAGAACACCAGGCCGACCCGGGCCGACGTGCCGATGCTGGCGCGGAGGGCGACGTCGAGCCGCTCCATCAACAGGACCCGGTTGGCCACGCCGGTGAGGGCGTCGTGGGTCGCCTGGTGGGCCAGGCGGTCGCGGGCCTCGACCAGTCGGTCGATCGCCACGCCGCTGATGACCAGGGCCCGCACCTCGACGTCGTCGAGCAGGTTGACCGCCGTGAGCCAGAACGGCGTCGGGGCCCGGTCCGGCGCGGCCTGGAACGTGGCCTCGAAGGACCGGGTGCCCCCGTCGAGCAGCAGGGCCTCGACCTCCTCCCGCACGGCCCGGGCGTCGGCGTCGACCACCAGGTCGGTGAGGTAGCGGCCGAGGCTGCCCTCGAGGTCCACCCCGAGGGTGCTGGTGAAGGCCCGGCTGGCCCCCTCCAACCGACCGTGGCTGTCGACGAGCAGCGTCATGCTGGGGGCGATGTCGAGGACCGCGGCCTGCCGGCGGGCGTCGCCGGCCGTGACCCGCCAGGCGCCCCGGTCGTCGATGAGCCGCAGCACGCCCACGACGCCCCGCACCTTCGGGTCGTGGAGCCCGGACCAGCCCCGCACCTCGACCGGGACCCACGACCCGTCGGCGTGCCGGACCCGGACCTCGACGGTGGTGCCCAGGTCCTTGTCCTGCACCGTCTCCAACGAGGCGGCCGCGGTGACGAGGTCGTCGGGGTGGACCAGGTCGGCCATCGACAGGCCCCGGTCGGCCTCGGCGTCGCGTCCGAAGACCGCCTCGGCCCGGCGGTTGGCCCAGGTGAGCCGGCCCTCGGCGTCGATGACGATGACGGGGTCGGGCAGCCAGGCCAGCACCGAGCCGGGGTCGGGCTCGCCCCACGGGTCGACCGGGCCCGGGGACGGAGACGGGACGGGGTCGAAGTCGTGGGGCATGGGCGGGCCCGGGGGCGGGGGCAGGGGCGGGCCTGGCCCTGACCGTACCCGCCCTCGCGGCGGTGCGCGACGTGGCAGGGTGACGCCGATGGCTGTCGACGCTCCGCCCCCGACCCACCCTCCCGCCCTCGGTTTCGACGAGGCCGTGGCCGCGGTGACCTCCGACCCGCGCTTCGCCCTCGGCGAGGTCACCGTCGACGGGGTCGCCCAGACCGTGTTCGTGAACGCTCCGCCGACGCTGCGCGACATCTTCGCCCTGTGGCCGGAGCGGGGCGACGCCCTGTTCCTCGTCTACGAGGACGAGCGCCGCAGCTTCGGCGAGGTGGCCGACGAGGTCGCCGCCCTCGGCGCCGCCCTGGTCGGCCGGTACGGCGTCCGTAAGGGCGACCGGGTGGCGATCGCCATGCGGAACCTCCCGGAGTGGATCATCGCCTTCGCCGCCATCACCTCGATCGGCGCGGTCAGCGTGTCGCTCAACGGCTGGTGGACCACCGACGAGCTCGACTTCGGGCTCGACGACTCGGGCACGGCCGTGCTGGTCGCCGACCCCGAGCGGATCGCCCGGACGCGCGACGCCTGCGGACGTCTCGGCATCGCCACCATCGGGGTGCGGCTGCCGGCCGACGAACCGGTGTCGGAGGGCGTCGACCGCTGGGAGGACGTGGTGGTCGTCGGGGCGGAGCTCCCCGCAGTCGACCTCGGCCCCGACGACGACGCCACGATCCTCTACACGTCGGGCACGACCGGGCGGCCCAAGGGCGCGGTCTCGACCCACCGGGCCATCACCCAGGCGCTCATGTCGTTCGGGTGTCGGGCCGCGGTCCAGCGGCTGCGCCGGCCCGAGGAGGCCAAGGCCGCGGCCGAGACCCCGCCGGTGTTCATCCTGGTCGTGCCGCTGTTCCACGTCACCGGCGGGGTGGCGGTGATGCTGTCGTGCGCCCTCGGCGGCGTCCCGCTCGTCATCATGTACAAGTGGGACGCCGAGCGGGCCCTGGAGCTGATCGAGCGGGAGCGGGTCACCAACTTCGTCGGCGTCCCCACCCAGTCGTGGGACCTGCTGGAGTGCCCCCGCTTCTCCGAGTTCGACACCTCCAGCCTGGTCAGCGTGGGCGGTGGCGGCGCTCCGGCCCCGCCCGCCCTGGTCAAGCGGGTCGACGAGGGGTTCCGGCGGGGCCGGCCGTCGATCGGCTACGGCATGACCGAGACCAACGCCTTCGG
>CAYQGF010000481.1:0-2949 GCA_964416885.1 uncultured Iamiaceae bacterium | reverse complement strand
AAGCTGGTCGACGGCGAGGTCGTCGTCCCCGAGGGCTTCGAGGCCGCGTATGCGGCCTACGCCGAGGCCGGCTGGGGCGCGGTGCCCTTCGACCCGGCCTACGGCGGCGGCGGGTTCCCGTGGGCGGTCGGCATCGCCATGCAGGAGATGCTCAACAGCGCCAACATGGCCCTGGCGATGGCCCCGCTGCTCACCCAGGGCGCCATCGACGCCCTGCTGCACCACGGCAGCGAGGAGCAGCGCGAGGTGTACCTCACCAAGATGGTGTCGGGGGAGTGGACGGGGTCGATGAACCTCACCGAGCCCGACGCCGGCTCCGACGTCGGCGCCCTGCGCACCAAGGCGGTGAAGCAGGACGACGGCAGCTACCGCATCACCGGCCAGAAGATCTTCATCACCTGGGGCGAGCACCCCTTCACCGACAACATCGTCCACCTGGTCCTGGCCCGCACGCCCGATGCCCCGGCCGGCACCAAGGGCATCAGCTGCTTCATCGTCCCCAAGTTCCTCCTGAACGACGACGGCAGCCTGGGCGAGCGCAACGACGTCAAGGTCGTCAGCCTCGAGCACAAGATGGGCATCCGGGCCAGCGCCACCTGCGTCCTGGCCTACGGCGACGAGGGCGAGGGCGCGATCGGGTACCTCATCGGCGAGGAGAACGCCGGCATGCGGTACATGTTCACGATGATGAACAACGCCCGCCTGGGCGTCGGCGTCGAGGGCCTCGGCCTGGCCGAGCGCAGCTACCAGCAGGCGGTCGCCTACGCCAAGGAGCGCAAGCAGGGCTTCGCGCCCGGGGCGCCGCGGGGCGAGAAGAGCCTGATCGTCGACCACCCCGACGTCCGGCGGAACCTGCTCACCATGCGGGCCGTCACCGAGGCCATGCGGGCGATGTGCTACCTGGTCGCGGAGCAGATCGACCACGCCAAGTTCGCGGCCGACGAGGCGGAGCGCACCGAGGCCCAGGAGCTGCTCGACCTGCTGATCCCCCTGGCCAAGAGCTGGTGCACCGACGAGGCCGAGCGGGTCACGTCGATCGGCATCCAGGTCCACGGTGGCATGGGCTTCATCGAGGAGACCGGCGCCGCCCAGCACTACCGCGACGCCAAGATCACCCAGATCTACGAGGGCACCAACGGCATCCAGGCCATGGACCTGGTCGGCCGGAAGATGCCGATGCGGGCCGGTGCCGTCTTCACCGACCAGATCGCCCGGATGCGCGCCACGGTGGCCGAGCTGGGCGGCGGCGAGCAGGCGAGTGCCGGAGGTGGCGGCAACGACGACCTGGCCGCGATCCGCGACGAGCTGGCGAAGGCGGTCGACGCGGCCGAGGCCGCCGGCACCCAGCTGATGACCGACGGCCTGGCCGACCCGGTCGTCGCCCTGTCGGTCGCCACCCCGTTCCAGCGCCTCCTGGCCCTCACCGTCGCCGGCTGGCTGATGGCCCGGCAGGCCCAGCTGGCCACCCAGCGGCTGGCCGCGGGCGACGGCGACGCCGAGATGCTCACCCAGAAGCTGGTCACGGCCCGGTTCTTCGCCCGCAACGTCCTGCCCGAGGTCCACGGCCTGGTCGGTCCGGCCACCTCCGGCAAGGACGACCTGGTCGCCGCCACCTTCTGACCCGGGGCGTCCTCGGCCCCGCCTCAGGGGTGGCGGGGTGGGGCCTTCTTCGACGCGGTCGTCCTCCTGGGGGCCGCCTTCTTGGCCGTCGCCGGCTTCTTGGTCGCGGCCTTCTTGGCGGCCGGCTTCTTGCGGGACGGGGCCTTGGCCGTCGGGGCCACGCCGCGGGCGGTGTCGACGGTGGTCGCCGCGGCCTCGGCGAGCGGCCGGGCCTGGCCCGACACCGCGGTGAGGGCGGCGCCGCTGGTGGCGAGCGACGAGCCCATGACGTCGAGCCCGGCGCCGACCCGGTCGAGCCCGGCGCTGATGCCGCGCAACTGGTCGGCGATCGAGTCGAGGTCGTCGGACACGTCGCGGATCGCCCGCAGGCCCTGCGACACCGGCTTGGCCACGTTGCCGACGAGGGGGACCCGGTCGATGGCCTTGCCGATCTCGCCCAGGACGGTGGCCACCGTCGCCACCTGGCCCTGGGTGGCGCTCAGGGTGTCGGCGGCCGACGCCGTGAGCTGACGGAGGTCGCCGGCGAGGAGCTGACCGGCCTGCTGGGCGCCGTCACCGGCCACCTGCATCTGCTCGCCGGCCTCGCCGAGGAGGCCGGGCAGGTCGGTGGCCAGCCGGACGATCTCGTCCCGGTGCTCCCACACCAGCTCCACGACGGCCCGCAGCTTGCGGACGTCGACGTCGGGCAGCCCGTGGGCCGCCAGGTCGGAGGCGATGTCGAACAGGCCCACGCCCGCACTCTACGTGTCCTCGGCCCCGTGCCCCGGCGACGTCACGGGGTTCCGGATCAGGCCGTCGACGTGACGGGGGTGCTCAGCCAGTCGCGGGTGGCGGGCATGTCGCTGGAGCCGTCGGCGTGGGGGCGTACGGCCAGGACCTGGTGGACGGAGATCCGACCGGCCTCGAACGCCGTGGCCGAGCCGGCCATGTAGAGCCGCCACGTGCGGGCGCGCCCGGGCCCGACCATCTGCTGGGCCTCCTCCCAGTGGGCCTGGAGGTTGGCCACCCAGGCCCGGAGGGTGCGGGCGTAGTGCTCGCGCAACGACTCGACGTCGCGGACCTCCAGCCCGGCGCCCTGGAGCGTCGACACGACGTGGCCCACCTCGTGCAGGGCGGCGTCGGGGAAGACGTAGCGGCCGATGAAGCTGCGGTCGTCGACCCCGGCCCGCTGGTGGGGGTCCGATCGGGAGATGGCGTGGTTCAGCAGCCGGCCACCGGGGGCCAGGAGCCGGCCGACGGCGGCGGCGTAGGCGTCGGCCTCGTCGGCCCCCACGTGCTCGAACATGCCCACGCTGGCGATGGCCGGGAACTCGGGCTCGTCGATGTCGC
>CAYQGF010000480.1:0-2965 GCA_964416885.1 uncultured Iamiaceae bacterium | reverse complement strand
TCGTCGTGCGCGACTTCGTCGTCAACGTCTCGGCCCAGGACATGGCCGAGAACAACGTCGACTTCGCCCACTTCCGCTACGTGCACGGCACCGACGCCATCCCCGAGGACGACTTCGTCGTCGACGGCACCTACAAGCGCGCCGTCGGGCTCGACGGGAACTTCGTGCGGGAGGGCTTCGGCCTCGGCCTCGGGGTCATCCGGGTCAAGGACTTCGTGACGTTCCTGTCGTCGACCACGCCGCTCGACGCCGGCCGGGTGCACGTCCGCTGGGTGTTCACCTCGCCCAAGCACAACGGCGAGATGGCCGCCCAGGCCGCCGTCGACTCGTTCTGCTCCGGGGTCTCGCAGGACATCCCGATCTGGGAGAACAAGGTGTACCGGGACCCGCCCGTCCTCACCCGGGGCGAGAAGCTGATCCTCGAGCACCGCCGTTGGTGCCAGCAGTTCTACAGCTGACGGACCCGGCGGGTCGCGGGCACCAGGGTGCTGTCGCGGCCCGGGACGGGCGGCCCCGAGGGGCGGGCCTATAGTCAACATCGAGCGGAGTGAACCGTCGTTCAAGTGACGCGAACCGGCGTCGTCGAACGCCGTGACGAGGAGGCCCGATGCCCGACCCCAGCGCCGACGCCGCCAGCCGACGGGAGCAGCGGCGCCGACGCCACCAGCACTTCAGCCGCGAGCAGTTCCTCGACGCGGCCGAGGAGGTCTTCGGGCGCAAGGGCTACTTCGCCACGACGCTCAAGGAGGTCGCCGAGCTGGCCGAGTACTCGGTCGGGTCCGTCTACTCCTTCTTCGAGAACAAGGAGGACCTCTTCACCCAGATCTGGGTGCGGCGGGGCGGCACCTTCATGGAGGAGCTGCGCGAGACCCTCGCCGACGAGCGCGGCGACCCGGCGGCCGAGCTCCACCGGTTGGTCGACTTCGAGGTCCGCTGGTTCCGCCGCCACCCGCACTTCGGGCGGCTCTACCTCCGGCACGCCGGGGCCGGCTTCCTGGTCTCGGCGGCCAGCGACGACCAGGTCGTGATGGCCAACTTCCGGGAGTCGATGGCGCTCCAGGGGGGGCTGATCGCCCGGGGCCAGGTCTTGGGGGTGTTCCGCCCCGGTGACCCCGAGGCCCTGGCCCGGATGTTCTCGGGCGTCATGGCCACCTTCCAGTCGCTCGACCCGCAGGTGATGAGCGACGACCCCGACGCTCCAGAGCGGATGGACCTCGACGAGCTCCACGACCTGGTCGACCGGATGTTCCTGGTGGAGCCGGGCCGTGGCTGAGGGCGAGCACGACGGGACGACGGGCCGGCCGCCGGAAGGCGACTGGCTGGGCACGCCGTACCTCCGCTTCGAACGTCACGGCCCGCTGGCCCGCTGCGTCGTCGACCGGCCCGAGGCCCGCAACGCCCTGACCCCGGCCATGTACTTCGGCCTCCGCTACGCCGTCGACCACGTCAACGCCAGCCCCGAGCTGGCCGGGCTGCTGGTCACCGGCGCCGGCGACGTCTTCACGCCCGGCGGTGAGCTGGCTGGCCGGGAGGACGACAGCTGGGCGCCGTTGGCCCGGCTCCTGTCGATGGACAACGTGCCGTTCGACGCGGTGCGCCGGTCGCCCAAGCCGGTCGTCTCGGCCGTCAACGGCATCTGCCAGGGCGGCGGGCTGATGATCGCCATGCTGTCCGACGTCGCCGTCGCCTCCGACCGGGCCACCTTCCGGGCGCCCGAGCTCCTGCGGGGCATCGCCGACACCAACTACGCCCAGGTCCTGCCCCGTCAGGTCGGTCCGGCCCGCGCCCGCGACCTGTTGATGACCGGACGCACCCTCGACGCCGCCACCGCCCTCGACTGGGGGCTGGTCGCCCGGGTCGTGCCCCACGACGACCTCCTGGCCGAGGCCACCGAGGTGCTGGCCCAGTGCTGCCGCACCGCCCCCGAGGCCCGGGCCGCGGTCAAGCGGACGCTCCACGAGTACTACGGCCACCACGACCGGATGGCGATGGACGCCAGCATCGGCGGGGCGGAGATGACCGAGGGCTGGCGGTCCTTCGTCGAGGACCGCTCCCCGTCGTGGGTCCCCGACGAGCTGCGCACCGAGGGCCGCCAGTGAGCGAGCACACCGGTGTCAGTGTCGGCGCAGCCGACCCCGTCCGGGCGGTGGGTGGGGTCGGAGGACGTGAGCGAACCGGAGGGCGCGGTTGGTTGTCGGACGGCGGAGCTTGCGGAGCCGTCGGCGGTCATCGGCGACCGTGGGCAGCTGACGGGTCGGGCTGTCGTACCCATCGGGCAACGCGCCCATGAGCGTGGCCCGGGCGCGAGAGGACACGCCGGCCGAGGCCGCGGTGCGGGCCGAGGTCCGACCGTGGATGGAGGAGCACGCCGGCCGGTTCGGTCCCGCTCTCCCCAGCTACGGGATGCGCGACGACGCCGAGCTGGTGGCGGCCAGCCGGGCTTGGCAGCGCGAGCTCGACGGCGGCGGCTGGGGCGCGGTCGCCTGGCCGGTCGAGCACGGGGGCCGGGGCTACGACTCGGTCCGGGCCCGGGTCGTGCGGGAGGAGGAGGGCCGCTTCGCCGTCCCGCTCGGCCCGCTCGGCATAGCCGTCGACATGGTCGGCCCCACCCTGATGGGCCACGGCACGCCGGAGCAGCAGGCCGCCCACCTCCCGGCCATCCGGCGGGGCGAAGCGGTGTGGTGCCAGCTCTTCTCCGAGCCCGGCGCCGGGTCCGACCTGGCCTCGCTCCGCACCCGGGCCACGCCCGACGGCGACGGGTGGGTGGTCGACGGCCAGAAGGTCTGGACCAGCGCGGCCATGCACGCCGACCGGGGCATCCTGCTGGCCCGCACCGACCCCGCCAGCCGCCGCCACGCCGGCATCACCTACTTCCTGGTCGACATGCGCTCGCCCGGCATCGAGGTCCGACCGCTGGTGCAGATCAACCGGGCCGCCCACTTCAACGAGGTCTTCCTCCACGAGG
>CAYQGF010000479.1:0-2973 GCA_964416885.1 uncultured Iamiaceae bacterium | reverse complement strand
GTGCTCGACGGCGACCTCGACCCGTTCATGGAGGCCTACCTCCGCTGGCGCCGCACCGAGGACCTGGCCGACGCCTGACGGCCCTGACCTAACCTCGGGCGGGTGGCGGTGGACCCGGAGGTGGTGCGAGCCTTGGAGCGGGTGCTCGCCGACGACCCGGCGAACCGCTCCGTCCGGCTCCACCTGATCGACCTGCTCCTCGCCGACGGCCAGCACGCGGCCGCTCTCGGTCATTGCACGACGCTGGAGCGGGCCGCCGACAGCGGCGACGACGTGGCCGAGCGGGCCGCCGCGGCCCGGGCCGGGCTGGGGCTGGCGCCCGAGCGGGAGGCCGACCCGGTCGGGCCGACCCCGCCCGGGCCCGACGCCGGGCCCGAGGCCGAGGACGTTCCGGTGCCCACCGACGAGGAGCTCCTGGACCTCGTCCGCCCGGAGCTGACGCTGGCCGACGTGGCCGGGATGGACGAGGTCAAGGAGCGCCTGCGCCTGTCGTTCCTCGCCCCGCTGCGCAACCCCGAGGTCGCCCAGGCATTCGGCGCGTCGGTGCGCTCGAGCCTGCTCCTCTGGGGCCCACCCGGGTGCGGGAAGACCTTCCTGGCTCGGGCGCTCGCCGGCGAGCTGGGGCTGTGCTGGGTCCATGTCGGCATCGCCGACGTCCTCGACATGTGGGTCGGGTCGAGCGAGCGCAACGTCCGCAAGGTCTTCGAGGAGGCGCGCCGGCTGCGCCCGTCGGTCCTCTTCATCGACGAGCTCGACGCCCTGGGCCACAAGCGGTCCCGGCTCCACGCCACCGGGACGCGCAACGTCATCAACCAGCTCCTCGTCGAGCTGGATGGCGCCGAGGCCGACAACGAGGGGCTCCTCGTGCTGGGGGCCACGAACCAGCCGTGGGACCTCGACCCCGCCCTCCTGCGCCCGGGCCGGTTCGACCGGCAGCTGCTGGTGCTGCCGCCCGACGAGCCGGCGCGACGGGCGATCCTCGCTCATCACCTGCGGGACGTCCCCGTCGCCGGTGTCGACCTCGACGCGGTGGCGGCGCGCTCCGAGGGGCTGTCGGGCGCCGACCTCGCCCTCCTGTGCAAGCGGGCCACCGAGCTCGCCCTCGACACGTCGTTGCGGGAGGGGAGGACCTGCCCGGTGACGCAGGCCGAGCTCGACCGGGCGTGGGCCGACACGCCGACGAGTACCGATCCGTGGTTCCGGCTGGCCGAGAGCTACGTGCAGTTCGCCGACGACGGCGACCGCTACGACGACCTCCGCCGCCACCTCGCCGGGCGGCGCGGGCGCCGCCGGAGGTGAGCGACCGGACTCCGCCCGGGGTCGTCCTGGAGCAGGTGCAGAACCTCATCGCCACCCGCCGGACGCAGGACGCGGCCCGGGTCGCGTTCGAGGCCCATGCCCTCGACCCCGAGGACGCCATGGTGCGGGGCGCGGTCGGGTGGGCGGTGCTGGCCGACGGCCAACCCGACGTGGCCCGGTCCTGGCTGGAGTGGTCTCTCGCCGCCGACCCGCACCAGGGCTGGGTCCACGACCTCCGGGCGCGGGCCATCCTCCAGGGCGCCGGCGAGCCCCGGGAGGCCATCGAGGCCGCGGCCGCGGCCATCCACGAGGACCCCGAGGACCCCGACGCCCTCATGACGATGGTGCGCGCCTCGCTGACGTCGGGGGACCGCGTGGGCGCGGCTCACGCCGCAGCCGCGCTCCGCCGGGTGGCGCCCGCGTCGATCCTGGCCCCCCTGGCCGGTGCCTACCTCGCCCTCGACCGAGGCGGGGTCTACCGCCGACGCACCTACGGCTTGGCGTTGGTCGTGATCACGTTCGTCACCCGGGGCGGGGCCCTGCTCGTCATCGGGGCCTGGTGGGCGGTGCACGCCGTCCGGCGGGCGCCCCACCTGCGGGAGGCCGATGCCCTGGTACGCGAGGCCCTCCACCGCGACCCGACATCGGGCGAGGCCCGCCTGCTCCTCGCCGACGTGCTGCGCTTGCGGTTCCGGTTCGCCAGTGCGGTCGAGGGTGACGTAGCGACCCAGGCGATCGACGCCGGGCTGGTCGATGCCGCGGACCTGGCCGGCTCGATCGCCCGGCGGACCGCCATCGCCGGGCTGGCGGCCGCGGTGACCTGGTTCTTCGTCGTCACGCTGACCGCCGCCGCGGGAGCCTCGGAGGACGTGGTGGTGGGCATCGGCCTCGGCGTGGCGGCGGGCGGACTGGCCGGGCTGGTCGTTTTCGAGGGATGGCAGACGGCTTCGCTCCCGCGCCTGGTCCGGGCGCGGGTCGCGGGCGACATCTGGCCGGCCCTGCTCGGCCTCGCCGTGACCACGGCGACAGGGGCATGGGGCGCCCAGGCGATCTGGGGCGAGGGAGCCGACCCGTCCTCCCGCCCGGTGTTCCTCGCCGCGCTCCTCGTGACCCCGCTCGTCGCCGCCGCGACCGTCGCCCGCGGCGTCGGCGTGCTGCGGGCCACCCGCCGAACCGCGGTGTGACAGTGCTCACGGCGGGGCGACCATGCCACGGATCGAGGGTCACACGGTTGTAACCTCGCCACCCGGATGATCAAGCTGGAGAACGTCACCAAGGTCTACAAGGGCGATGTCGTCGCCCTGAAGGACGGGTCCTTCGAGATCGGCAAGGGCGAGTTCGTGTTCCTGGTCGGTCCGTCGGGCTCGGGCAAGTCGACGCTCCTCCGCCTGCTCAACCGGGAGGAGCAGCCCCAGGCCGGCCACATCTACGTCGCCGGCAAGGACATCGGCGAGCTCAGCTCGTGGAAGATCCCCTACCTGCGCCGCAACATCGGCAGCGTCTACCAGGACTACAAGCTGCTCCAGAACAAGACCGTCTACGAGAACGTGGCCTTCGCCCTGGAGGTCATCGGGCGGCCCCGGCACGTGATCAAGACCCAGGTCCCGGCCATCCTCGAGCTGGTCGGCCTGGCCAAGAAGCAGAAGAACTACCCCGACGAGCTGTCCGGCGGCG